>JBJSZF010000793.1:0-6755 GCA_046090125.1 Verrucomicrobiota bacterium | reverse complement strand
GGGCACGAGGGCTGCCTTGCGCCGGGCGAGGGCACGTATGGGAACGAGCTGTTCGCCCAGGAGTTCCACGACCACCTCGACCACACCGTGATCAACGGCACCAGCCCGCCCCTGTCGCACTTCTACTGGCACTTCAACAGCTACTGCAACTGGGGCGAGCCCTGGTACGGCGGGTTCCGCGACTCGATGCAGGAGTACCGGATCAACAACCAGGCCTTCTGCGAGCGCAACTTCATCCCCAAGATGCTCGGCTGGTACCTCCTCACGCCCCACACATGCCTCTCGGACATGGAATGGATGCTCGCCCGCGCCGCCGGGCACGACGCCGGATTCGCCCTCGCCACCGGCCCCGACGCCCTGCGCAAGAACCCGGAGACCGGCGTCGTCATGGATGCCATCCGCGAGTGGGAGCTGGCCCGGCGGTCCGGCGCATTCTCCCCCGCCCAACGCGAGCGCCTCCGCAATCCCAAGGCCGAGTTCCACCTCGCGCGGACCGATGCTGGATGGGACTTGTTCCCGTTCCACGACTCCGCCGACTTCGTCCATGAGCCCCGGACGCTGCAGCCTGGCGAGCCCACCGGAGCCGCGTGGGACGTGACCAACCCGGACGCGCCGCAGCCGCTCCAGTTCAAGCTGCGCGTGCAAGGCAAGGACGGGTCCGTCAACCGCCTCCGCCTCGAGGTGGACCGCGCCGTCACCGTCGAGATCCCGGGCGAGGTCCGGGCCGGCCAGTCCGTGCTGCTGGAGGCCGACGGCATCGTGCGCGTGTACGACGCCAAGGGGAGCCACGTGCGCTCCCAGCCCCTGCCGGGCAAGGCCCCCGCCTTGCGCGCCGGATCCAACCACATCCGGTTCGACTGCGACTTCGACGGCGATCAGCCGCCCAAGGTGTCCATCGCCTTCAAGACCCGCGGTGCCCCGGAGCGCATCACACGGCCCAGCGCGGCCGGACGATGAACCGGCGGGACACGCCCAAGCCCCCCGGGGGGCAACACGCCCGTTGCCTGAACTCCGGGGCGCCCTCGCCCCGCCGCGACCGCCGCGACCACCCGGGTCGCCCGGGTCCCAATCACCGACCGCCGCCGACCGCCCCCAGTCCCTTGGGGATGTAGCCAATGGACGATTGGATGGCGTGGGTGCAGGAGCATCCCGCGCTGGTCTCGGGGGCCAGCAACAGGCCGCCCGCCGGGATCATGCTGAGCCAGCACCCGGAGCGGATGCCCTCGAACTGAAGGCGCTTGTCCGTCTTCAGGTCCCACATGGCGTGGAAGTGATGCCGGAAGAAGATGGCGTCCTTGCTGGCCGACATGACCCCGCATCCGCGTCGCTCGGGAAGGTCGCGCCGGACCACCTCGCCGGTGGCGAGGTTGAAGGCGCGTTGGTCCGAGTAGAACACGTCCCCGATCACGACGGGGTGCTGCAAATGGCCGGAGTGATGGCCCTTGTCCTCCTTGTGGGTCTCGGACCACAGCAACCGTCCGCCGATGGCGATCCCGATGTCGTCGCCGGATTCCTTGGGGCCGGCGGGCGCGGGGGCGTTGAAGGCAAAGGTGTGGAAGTTCTTGCCTCGGTCGGTGCCCGTGACGACGACGGTGTTCTTGGCGTGCACGAGGTACGTCATGAATTGCAGGGCGGAGAAGTCCTGGGCCTTTTCCCAGAGGCGCTTGCCCGTGCGTTGGTCCAGGCAGACGAGGAACTGGTCGCCGAGCAACTCGTTGGGAACGCGGGACGATGCATGGACCGTGGCGCGGGCGTCGCGGCTCTCGATGAAGAAGACCATGCCGTCGCCCAGGGTGATGGTGGAGTTGAGGATGGCCCCGCGTGCGTACTCCCACAGCGGGCGTCCCGTCGTGGGGTTCAAGGCGAACAACAGGTCGCTGGTGACGCGGCTCACCTGGTCCGGGGCGTATTCCTCGTACCATTCGCCGTCGTCGCCCAGGTACGAGCCCTCCGTCTTGACGCGGCTTCCGATGAGGAGGTCGATGCCGGCCGCGACGTAGGACCAGTCGCGGGGGCCGTTGGCGCCGCCCTTGGGCACCTCGAAGCGGCGTGCGCGCGCGCCCGTCTGGCCCTCGATGCCGAGGCAGTAGCGACCGTGGGCGAGGTAGAGGGTGTCGCCGGAGGCGGCCATGTTGGAGCAGTCGCGCGTGACGTTCGCCCGGCGCACCTCCGGGGCGGACCAACTCCAGAGGATGGCCCCGTTGTAGGCGTCGAGCCCGAACAAGATCCGGTTGCCCTGGATGTACAGGCGGCCGTTGACCGACAAGGGCGCCGGGTTGCGGTTGCCGCGGTCGGGCATGGGACGGGGACCGGGGTCGCCCCACCACGCCACCTGCAAGTCGCCCTTCACCAGCTCATCTTGGGAACACGAGGAGTTGTCCGGCCCGCCGTATTGGTGTCCCCATTCGCCCGCGCCCGGCAGCTTGCCACGCTCGTACACGAGGGGCATGCGGCCCACGGCCGGGACGAGGGGCCGCGCGGCGGACAAGGGCGTGCCCTCCATCCAGCGGCGGTAGGCCGAAAGGTCCGCGTCGTCCCCATGCACGACCAACGCCCCGCCGGCCGGCCTCAGCACGCGGTGAAACTCCGCCGCTGGAATGGAGGGCGGCCGCGGGCCGGCCAACACCACGAGGTTGAAGAGCAGGTCCCCGTGGGGCAACGCACCGCCCGGGACGTGCTGCACCGTCGCACGAACGCCCTGGACGCCCGCCGCCGACAGCTCGCGTCGCATGGCCAAGGCACGCTTGGCGTCGGCTTCCACCACCACCACGTCCATCGACGTCAACCGCGCCAGTTCCACCGCGAGGGCGGCGTCCGGCGCGCCCGTGACCAACGCGTAGCCGTCGCGAATCCGGAGCGTGTTGGCGATCTCCGCCGCCGGGCCCGTGGCGTCTCCCGGCTTCAAGGGCACCCGCGTGGGTTGGTAATAGAACGACGTGTCGAACTGGTGCCGACGCGTCACCACCGGCCGCCCGTCCTCGTTGGGGGCGATCAACCGGTAATGGTGCTCCTTGTCGGGCTCGAGCCCCGACAACACCACCGAGTGGCTGGTCCGGCTCTTGCCATCCCCGAGGTCCCGCTCGCGCCCGTCGGGCAACTCCAGCCGCAGGCGCGTCGGTTGGGCCACGTCCGTCTCCCAGGTCACCACCGCCGAACGCCGGTCCAGCCAGTCCACGAAGGGGCCGAACGCGGGCCGGAAGAAGCGCGGGGCGGGCGCGGGAGCCGGGAACAGGGCCTTCTTGGCCGCATGACGCGCGGCGATCTCACCGGCGGCCAAGGCGCGCCGCCAGACGCGCACCTCGTGGACCGCCCCCGCCAACGGGTAGCGCTCGTCGTCGTCCACGTAAGACCCGATCACATACGAGGCCGAAGGCGGATAGAGGATGTCGCCCGACTGCGCCGCCGACGTGGCGACGGGCTGGCCATCGACGTAGAGCGTCATCGTCGTGCCGTCGTAGGTGCCGGCAACGTGATGCCAGGTGTTGGTTGAGAAAGATGCCGGTGCGGCCAGGTAGGTGAGGCGTCCGCCGTTGGTGGAGGCGAGGCCGAACGAAAACGACGACTTCACGGAGCCCAAGACCCAGCCCCGCTCAAAGTCCCCGTTGTCCTGCACCGCGCCCACAAACCCGCCCCAGTCTGAGGCCCGGTCCACTCGGACCCATGCCTCGGCCGTCATGTCGCGCGATGGGACCAACGAACGGTCCAGCGCGGGCGAGACCACGATGCGTTCGTCGCGTCCCGCCAGCTCGGCGCGGGGCGGCCCTGGATCCTTCACGAGGCGGACGCCGCCGGAGAAGGACACCTCCTTGCCCGTCACGGCGCGCATCCCAGAGTTCTGGCCTCGGTCCGGCGTGAACTCCCAGTGCCCAAGGAGGCCGGTCTCGGCCGCGTGCGCGAGCCAGCCCACGGCCACCGCCGCAAGGCATCCCACCCAACCGGTTCTCATGCGCATCCCAAACGTCGTTCTCATCGCCTTCTCTCGTCTCCCGTTCTTGGTGGTCGCTGTTGCTGGGTTCATCGCTTGGGTGCTCCTGCCAGCCGGTGGATGGTGCCTTGGTCGGTGCTCACGTAGAGCGCTCCCTGTGCCGCCGCCAACCCATGCGCGATGCCGTCCACCGGGATCCGCCATGCCACGGAGCCATCCGCGACGCGCAGGCCGGCGACCTCGTTGCGCCCGCCGAGCACGAGGGTGTCCCCCGCCAGCAACAGGCTGTGCGGCCACGACGACGCGACCTTCCAGAGCTGGCACCGGTCCATGTCTGTCGTCGCCTCGTCGATCCGCCGACCCAGCTCCGTCAGCCGCGCCTTGATTTCGTCGGGCGACGCATCCGCCGCGCCCTTCTTCCCGGATTGCTTGAGCTTCTTGGCCAACGCGGCCTGCTCCGTGGTGAGCCGGCGCCGCTCGCGGGCAATTTCGAGGTACCGGGCGCGGTCCAGTGCCGTCACCTCGGTGTCCGAGTGCAGGTAGGAACGCGTCGCTGTCACCACCATCTGGTTGCCCTGGAAGGTGGCGAGTTGGTCGCCGCCCTCCTCCACCGCGCCCAACTGGCCCGTCTTGCCCGGCCCAAACACCAGCATGTCGCCGGTGAGCAGCGCATACGTCCCGCCCGCTCCCTCGACGACGCGCAGCCGACGCCCGTCCGCGACGTCGCACACGGCCGGGTTGTTGCGCCCGGCAGGGATGTAGAGGCGCGTGCGCGACGCCAGCAGGTAGCCCTGCGCGGGAAGGTCGTTCTGAACCCGACGCCACTTCTCCGCGCCATTGCGTGCGTCCAACGCCACCAGATGAACCCCCTCGGCGGGAAACATGCCTGCCGTGGTGTACGCCAGCCCGTCCTGCACCACCACCGACGTCCGCACCGGCCATGCGGAGATCAACCGGCCGTTGCCCGGGATGCGGCGGTCCACCGGCGTGGCGCGGGCCTTCCACACCTCCTTGCCGGAGCGTGCATCGACGCAGTACACGCAGCCGTCGTCGGACCCAAAGTAGGCGCGTCCCTCGTGGATCGTGGGGGCGAGGCGGACGGGTCCCTCGGTGTAGAACGTCCAAAGCTCCTTGCCCGTCGTCGCTTCGAGACACCGGACCTGGTCGTCGGCCGACGACCCGAAGTACACGCGGCCGTCCGCGACCACCGCGTGAAACGCTCGGTCGAAGCCCTGGCGCGGCTTCATGTCGAACACCTTGTTCCACCCGTCCCACTTGGCCTCGCCCTGCCACGCGGGCTGAGGCGGGTGCGGGGACTTCCAAGTCCATGTCTCGACGATCCGCGTGGGCAACGGATCGGGCGACACCTGCGAGCGCGCGTAATCCCCGCCATACGTGGGCCAGTCGGCCGCCCGCAGCGTCATCGACGTGGCGCACGCCCACGCCGCCCATGCTGCCATCCGCGTGATGGCGCGTCGCACGCCCCGGCCCGTTCCCGTCCCTGGTTGCTTCATGAAAGGATTCCCGTCCCGCCCGTGTGCCCCGTCCCTGGGGCGGTCATGCCCGACGCGCGAAACCCGCACGGGCCTCCCGTTCCGAACGCCTCCAGCGTGCGGGTTGCGAACGGGTCCGCGTCCGGCCCGTGCGTCACCACCACGACCGTGCCTCCCTCGCGACGGAACTGGTCCATGCGGGCGAACACGACGCGGGCGTTGGCGGGGTCGAGGTTGCCGGTGGGCTCGTCCGCGAGCAGCACGGAGGGCTTCTTGGCGAGCGCCCGGGCCAACGCCGTTCGCTGCCGTTCCCCGGCGCTCAGCGTGGACGGCAGGGCATCGCGGCGCCCGGCTAGCCCGAGTTCCTCCATCAACGCGTCTGCTCGCGCCTGTCCCTCCCGGGTGGGCTCGGGGAGGCCCGCGAGGACGTTCCCGCGCACCGTCAGGTACGGCACCAGGTGGAAAAGCTGGAACACGAAGCCCACGGAGGATGCGCGCAGTCGCGCCCTGGCCCCGGCCGGGCCGCCGTACACGTCCGCGGCCCCAAGCGTCACGCGGCCCGCGTCCGGCCGGAGCATGCCGCCCAGCGCGAGCAGCAACGTGCTCTTCCCGCACCCACTCGGCCCACGCAACACGATCATCTCGCCCGGGCGCGCCTCCATCGACACGTCCCGTATCCCGGCCTCGCGCCCGTCCGGCGTGCGGTAAACCTTGGAGACCTGGGAACAGGCGATCATGGGTTTCAGTCCGCCCGGAGGGTTTCCGCCGGGTCATGGGCGGCGGCGAGGGCGGCTGGCACAAGGCTCGCCAACGCCGCAAACAACGGCGTCATCCACGCAAGGCGCAGCATGAGGGCAACATCCGGCACGAGGGCCGCCGCCGTCACCGGGTACAGCCGCGCCCCATGATGCAGCCCCGCCCAGGTCCCGGCGGCACACCCGACGACCGCGCCCGCCACGCCCACGAGCGCAGCGCGTCCTAGGAACAATCCCAACACCCGCCACGGCCCATGCCCAAGGGCGCGCCAGAGGCCCACCTCGGCGCGCCGCTCGCGCACGTTGAGGAACGCCAGCACGGCGGTCCATGCACCGCCCACGAGCAACGTCAGGGGCGTTGCCAACGCCGCGAACCGTTCCGCCGCCTGCCGTTGCCGCGCCCGCGCGTCCGCTAGGGTTCGCAATTGAAGCACCTGCGCCTCCGGCAAGATGCGGCCCAGCGCCTCGCGCAGCTTCCCCAGCGGGTCTTGGTCCGCTGTCAGGCACAGGCAATCAATGGCGCGGATTTCCGAGATCCGCCCGGGCAACCCCAGGATCGCCTGGGCGTCCGCCAACGACACG
>JBJSZF010000792.1:0-1060 GCA_046090125.1 Verrucomicrobiota bacterium | reverse complement strand
TGCTCCCGGCATGGAGGTGCGGTCGGGGACGGCCGCGCGCCCGGCGTTGGGCCAGCAATGACGTTTTCGGGGACACCGACCCCTTCGGGATGCACGGGCCGTAACGTGATTCCGGGGAACGTGCTTTTCATGGGGGCTTTGTGCGGGTTAAACAAGCGGCTCGCGTTCCTATGCCGCCCCGCCCTGAAGCTGTGTCCCCGCGTCCGCGCCGTGAGTTCAAGAAGCTCATGGCGGCGAATCGTTCCGAGATTGCCATCCGAATCTTCCGCGCCGCCACGGAGCTGGGGATTCCAACGGTGGCGGTGTTCGCGCAGGAGGACCGGTTTTGCATGCACCGGTTCAAGGCGGACGAGGCCTACCTGGTGGGGCAGGGGAAGGGGCCGGTGGCGGCCTACCTGGACATCGAGGGCATCGTGGCGCTGGCCAAGGCGCGCGGCGTGGACGCGATCCAACCGGGGTATGGGTTCCTGTCGGAGAACAAGGACTTTGCGAGGGCGTGCGGGGCGGCGGAGATCGCGTTCGTGGGTCCGCGCCCGGAGCTGCTGGAGATGATGGGGGACAAGACGGCGGCCCGTGCGGTGGCGAAGCGGATTGGCGTGCCGGTGCTGAACGGCACGGAGGAGCCGGTGACGGACCGGGACGACGCGTTGAAGGTGGCGCGGTCGATTGGGTTCCCGTTGATTATCAAGGCGGCGTTCGGGGGCGGCGGGCGCGGCATGCGGGTGGTGCACAAGGCGTCCGAGTTGTCCGGGTTGCTGGACGAGGCGCAGGCGGAGGCGGGCCGTGCGTTTGGAAACCCGGCGGTCTTCCTGGAGAAGTACATCCCGCGTGCGAAGCACATCGAGGTGCAGATCCTGGGCGACCAGCACGGCAACGTGATCCACCTGCACGAGCGGGATTGCTCGGTGCAACGGCGTCACCAGAAGGTGGTGGAGGTGGCCCCGAGCTACGGGCTGCCGCCCGGGGTCATCCGCGAGCTGTGCGACGCGGCGGCGCGGATCGCCCGCGACATCCGCTACGACAACGCGGGCACGATCGAGTTCCTCTACGACCTGGACCG
>JBJSZF010000791.1:0-3882 GCA_046090125.1 Verrucomicrobiota bacterium | reverse complement strand
CCCTGGATGTTGCCCGACCACGCGGTGACCCCGGAGCACATTCATCGTCGTCGCCGCGAGTTCCTTCGCCAGCTTGGGTTCCTGGGCTCCGGCCTTGCGTTGGCTCCGGCAACCCTCGCGCAGGCCACGAACCGCGCGGCTTCTACGAATGCCCTGGCCGCGTCCCCCCAGGCCGCCCCGCGCAACCCCGCCTTCTCGCCCAAGCTCCCCCTGACCCCGGAGCGCATCGTCACCAACTACAACAACTACTACGAGTTCAGCACCCAGAAGGACCGCGTGGCGCAGTTGGTGGGGCGCTTCCGGACCAACCCGTGGTCGGTCTGGATCGGCGGCCTGTGCGCCAAGCCCATGACGTTGTCCTTCGACGACCTCCTCCAGGTCGCCCCGCTCGAGGAGCGCGTGTACCGGTTCCGCTGCGTCGAGGCGTGGTCCATGGTCGTCCCCTGGACCGGCTTCCCCCTCTCGAAGCTCCTCGCCAAGGTCGAGCCCACGTCCGACGCCCACTACGTCAGGTTCACCACCGTGCTGCGCCCCGACGAAATGCCCGGCGTCCAAAGGCTCTCGGACTATCCATGGCCCTACACCGAGGGGCTCCGCATGGACGAGGCCATGCACCCGTTGGCGATCATCGCCACCGGCCTCTTCGGCAAGCCCATGCCCAAGCAAAACGGCGGCCCCGTGCGTCTCGTTGTCCCGTGGAAGTACGGGTACAAGTCCATCAAGAGCATCGTGAAGATCGAGCTCGTCCGGGACCAGCCCGAGACGTTGTGGAACACGCTCGCCCCCAGCGAGTACCCCTTCGAGTCCAACGTCGAGCCCAACGTGCCCCATCCCCGCTGGTCCCAGGCTACCGAACGCGACCTCGCCACCGGCAACCGCATCCCCACCCTCCCCTACAACGGCTACGCCGACCAGGTCGCCTCCCTCTACGCGCCCAAATGAGCCGCGCCCGCGACGGCCGTCCCCTGCGCATCGGCCTCGTCGTCAATCCCGCCGCCCAGGCGGCCCGGGACCAGTCCCGCCGCCTCCGAGCACTCTCGGATGCCCTCCGGAACGCCGGACATGACGTGCGCGCCTCCGAGTCGCAGGCCCCCGGCGGCGGCATCCTCGCCGCACGCGATCTCGCCCAGCGCTGCGACCTCCCCCTCGCCGTCGGCGGCGACGGCACCTTCTGCGAGATGGTGGGTGGCGTGCTTCAATCTTCCCTCGCGACGCCGCCCGTCGTCGCGCCCCTTTCCTTTGGCACCGGCAACGACGTCGCCCTCCTTTCGGGCCTCCAACGCGACCCGGACGTCCTCGCCGCCGTGCATGCCTGGTCCCATGGCGTCCACGAGCCGGTTGAACGGGACATTCTCGAGGTCCGTTGCCGTCACCAAGGGGCCGAGGTGGTCCGCCACGCCTTCCTGTTCGCAGGGGTGGGCATCGCGTCCGACATCCTCCATTACACCACCCCCACGGTGAAGCGCTGGTTCGGGCCGCGCTTGAGCTACGCGGTTGGCTTCTTTCGCGCTTTGGCCGCATGGGAGCCCACCACGCTCCAGGTCCGGTCCCATCGCGGCGAACAGCGGCAACCCCTCGTCGTCGCGCTCGCGGCCAACGCGCCCCATGCCGGTGGCGGCGGCATGAAAATCGCCCCGGGAGCCTCCCTCGACGACGGCCTCGCCAACGTCAGCCTCATCCGCGCCCTCGGCCGCGTCGCCATCGCCCGACAGTTCCTCTCCCTCGCCGCCGGACGCCACGTGCATCACCCCAACGTGGACTACTTCCCCTCCCCCTTCCTCGACGTGGACGCGCATCCGCCCCAACCCGTCGCAGCCGACGGGGACATCGTCGGCCAGACCCCCGTGCGCATCCGCACCCTGCACCGCGCCCTCCGCGTGCTCGTGAACCCCGGGAAGTAAAGGCAGGCAACCCTTCACCCAACCCGGCACATCCTTGAAAATCCGGAGCGTCACTCCGGGATTCCACGGATCGCCCCCCAGGTGCCACCGCCCCTCACAACCCCGTCGGGTGATCCACAAACACCCACGGCACCCCAAACCGTCGCGACCACTCCGCCGCCAGCGCCTGCACCCCAAACACCTCCGTCGCGTAATGGCCCCCGTACATCGCGTTCATCCCGCAATCCTCCGCCAACGCGTACGTCCAGTGCGGGCCCTCGCCCGTGATCAACGTGTCCACGCCGGCCGCCCGTGCCTGGGGGATTTCCGAGCCCGCACCGCCGGTGCAGATGCCGATGCGTCGGCACAGCTCCGGCCCGCCGGGAAGCACGCGCGGGGGCGCGCCCGTGGCCTCCGCCAGCAACCGCGCCACCGCCTCGCGCGGCAACGGCCGAGGCAACGTGACCTGCACGCCGATCGGCATCCCGTCGCGCTCCATGAACGGCCGGTGCCGACCCCATCCCATCGCGCGGGCCAGGCACGCGGCGTTGCCCAGGCGCGGGTGCCCGTCCAAGGGCAAGTGCTGCGAGTACACCGCGAGGTCGTGCTCCACCAACCACCGAATCAACTCCGCCCGACGCCCCGTCCATGGCGTCGTGGGCCCCCAGAAAAGCCCATGGTGCACCAACAACAGGTCCGCCCCCGCCTCCACCGCCTTGCGGGCGACGGTCAGCGTCCCATCGACGGCGGCGGCGATCCGGGTGACGCGGCCGCCATTCTCGAACTGCAGGCCGTTGATCGCACCCGGGTAATCCTTGAAGCGCGCGGGTTGGAGGAGCTTCTCGGCGTGGGCAACGAGGTCGGACAACCGGGCCGAGGGGGGCTGCGGCGGGTTGGATGCGGAAGGTCGGGCGGCCATGGGATCAGGACTCCAGCGTGTCGGTTCGCAATCCCAGCTTCTGGGCGAGGACCTGGACGATGAAGCGCGGGTTGTTGCTCAGGTACCGTTTCCAGAGCCGACGCGGCTCCTTGCACAGGCGATAGAACCATTCGAGCCCGCTGCGTTGGATCCAGCGCGGGGCCTGGGGAACGCGGCCTGCATGGAAGTCGAAGGCCGCCCCCACGCCCAGCATCACCGTTGCCGCCAACCGCCCTCCCTGCGCGTCCATGAACCGCTCCTGCTTGGGCGTGCTCAACCCCACCCAGAGGAAGTCCGGGCGACACGCCGCCACCTGCGCCTCCAGCGCGGCCTGTTCCTCGGCGTTCAACGGCCGAAACGGCGGCGTGTACGTTCCCACAATGCGCACGCCCGGGAACCGTTCCTCCAGCCGCGCCTTGAGTTCCTGGGCGACGCCCGTGTTGCCGCCGTAGAGGAAATGCGTCGCGCCCGAGCCCCGGCTCCATTCCATCACGTGCTCCATCAACTCGGGTCCATACACGCGGTCCATCGCACGATGCCCTGCCATCCGCCCCAGCCACACCATCGGCATCCCGTCCGGGGTCGTGAGGAGGGAACGGTTGTGGATGCGGCGCAGGGCGGGGTCCGCCTGCGACTCCATGACGCCATGCACGCCCGTGACGCACACGTGGCCCCGCGTGCCGGAGCGCACGGCGGCGGCCAGCGTGGCCACGGCCGACTCCAGGTTAATCGCACTGATACCGACCCCGAGGACGTTGACGCGCGCAGGCAACTCCATGGCCGTGGAACCTGCCAAACCACCCCACGCGATGGCGAGCCGACATCGCGGGGCACACCCCTGGCGCCGCACGCCCAAAAAGTGGCAGCGCCGTCCCGGCGCTGGGCAAGCCCCCCAAGCTCGTGGCAACGCCGTCCCGGCGATGGGAAAGCCCCCCAAAGCCCATAGGGGTAGGGATGGGGCTTTCGCCCCACCCCTCCCTCCGAACCGGACGGGCGGATCTCCCGCATCCGGCTCTCCAGTCGGCGAGTCCCCGCATCGGCGGGACCGACCCACTCAGCCCTGGGCAAGGCTAACGAGATTGC
>JBJSZF010000790.1:0-3785 GCA_046090125.1 Verrucomicrobiota bacterium | reverse complement strand
TCTTGCCGGCGTTGGTGCGGCCGACGATCACGACAAGGCCCGCGCGGAACGGGACCGCAGGCGGCGCTGGAGTGGGCATGGGAGCCGGCGCGGGCGCGGGGATGCCGGGGTTGTCCTGGGGCGGGGACGTTGGGACGGCGGGCGTGGCGACGGCGGCGTCTGGGGGTTGGGCGTTTTCGTTCATGAGCGTTGCGTTGCGGGCCGGCGTTGCCGCCAGGCCTCGTAGAAGAACACGGCGGAGGCATTCCCCACGTTCAGCGAGTCCACGCCCGACTGCATCGGGACCACGACCCGCTGGTCGCAGGCCTCGCGCACGACGGCCCGGATGCCCTCGCCCTCGGACCCCAGGACAATGCAGGCGTCGCGGTCCAACCGCGCGTCGGGCAACAGGACCTCGTCCGTGTGGGGATGGGCGGCGAGGCACGCGATGCCGTCGGCGCGCAGTTGATGGAGGGTGGCGACAAGGTCGTGGCTGAGGAGGTAGGGGATCTTGAAGACGGTCCCCATGCAGGTGCGGACGGATCGGCGCAGGTAGGGATGCGCGGAGGTTTCGCCGACGACCAGCGCCTGGACGCCCATGGCGACGGCATTCCGGAGGACAAGGCCCACGTTGACGGCGTTGACGACGCCATCGACGGCGGCCAGCAGGCGCGGGCGCGGGAGGGCGAGGATCTCGTCGAGGCTTGCCGGCTCCGGCACCCGCCCGAGCGCCAGCACGCCCTGGAACATCTTGAAGCCGGTCAACTGGCTCAGCACCTCCTTGGGCGCCACGAAGACGTCAATGGGCTCCGGACGCGCCTCGACGATGGGCGTGTACTCGTCCACCCACTCGGGCGGCAACAGCACCGACGCGACGCCGTGGGGCGATTCGAGGAGCCGGCGCACGACCTTCTCGCCCTCGGCGACGAAGAGCCCGGCCCCGAGCGGCTCCACCTGCGACCGCATGTTGCGGTACGGGGCCATGCGCAGGTCGTCGAAGGACTCAATGGCGTGGCGAAGCATCATGGGCGACGAGCGATGGGCGCGCAGGCTAGGCCGCCGTGCCGTGGGTTGGCCGGCTTGCCTCCGTGGCCTGGGCGATGCGGTCCGCGCAGTAAGCCTCGAAGGTGCGGCGGTCGGCGTCGGTGGCGAAGGCTCGATGGGGGATGACGACGCCCTGGCGGGACGTCAGGCACAGGAAGATCCGCTGCCGCCCGTGCCGAACGCGTTCAAAGGTTCCCCAGGCCACCGTCGATTGGCCGCGTGCGGAGACGGCATGGAGGCCCGCCTCATCCGCGCGGACGGCGGCCTCGACGAGGAGCGTGGGATGCCTGTGGAGGAGCGTCAGCAGGGGAATGATCAGGAGGAAGGCCGCCCACTGCCCGAAGAACGTCACGATGCCCGCCGTGACGAGGAAGGAGGGAGGCCGGCCCGTGCGAAAGGACGTCCACGTGATGAAGATCGAGGCCATGACGGACAGCCCCCAGAGGGCGCGGCTCCGCAGGACGTAGCGCCACGTCCAGTCGAGGAGGTCGAGGCGGTTGAGCGTGAACCGGATTTCCGGCGGGGGATTCATGCGCGCTTGAGCTTGGGGCCGGAGGGGGTGTCCTCGACGACCCAGCCCTTGGCCCGGATCTGGGCCCGGAGCGCGTCGGCACGCGCGAAGTCACGGGCCTTCTTGGCCGCGACGCGTTGCGCGGCAAGCTCGGTCACCTCGGCGGGCGTGTCGTCGCCGGTGGCGGGAGCCGGGGCCACGCCCAGAACGGCGTCGATGGAGGCGAAGGCAGCCAGCTCGGCGGCGGCGGCGGCGGGTGTCAGCGAGCCTTGGGCGAGGGCGCGGTTCTGGTCGCGCACCCAGTCGAAGACGGCGGCCCAAGCGCGGGAGACGTTGAGGTCGTCGTTGATCGCCTGTTGGAAGGTTCCGGCCAGGGACGACGTGGCCGTTGGGGCGGGGCCAGCGTGCGCGGCTGCCAGTTCGCGGAGCTTGCCCAGGCATTCGTCGAGGCGGCCCAGGGCCGTCCGCGCGCCCTCCAGACCGGCCAACGTGAAGTTGAAGGTCTCGCGGTAATGCGCCGAGAGCAGGAGGAAGCGGACCTCGCGCCCGGAGAAGCCCTTGGCGAGGAGGTCGCGCACGGTGAAGTAGTTGCCGAGGGACTTGGACATCTTGCGGCCCTCGACGAGGAGGTGCGCGCCATGGAGCCAATGGCGGACGAAGGGAAGCTTCTTGCCGTGGAGGTCGCCGCGGAGGCCGCCCGCCCCCTCGCTCTGGGCGATCTCGTCCTCGTGATGCGGGAAGGCGAGGTCCTCGCCGCCGAGGTGGATGTCGAAGGAGTCGCCCAGCAGGGCCATGCTCATGGCGGAGCACTCGATGTGCCACCCGGGCCGGCCCTGACCCCACGGGCTCTCCCAGAAGACGTCGCCGTCCTCCGGCACGCGGGCCTTCCACAGGGCAAAGTCGGCGACGTGGTCCTTGTCGTATTCGTCGGCGGAGACGCGCCCGGTCTGTCGTTGATGGTCGGGGTCGATGTGGACGAGCTGGCCGTAGGTGCACGCGCAGCCGGGCCAGCGCTCGGAGGCCTGGTAACGCTCGATGTTGAAGTACACCGACCCGTCCGGGGCCTTGTAGGCGATGCCACGTTCCATGAGGCGGCCGATGAGGCGGACCATGTCGTCGATGTGGTCCGTGGCGCGCGGCAGGTGATGGGGACGGAGGCAGCGGAGGGCGTCGAGGTCGGCGAGGAAGGCGTCGATGTAGGTGGCGGTGAACGGGCGGAGCGCGCTGCCGGTCTCGCGGAGGCGGCGGAGGATCTTGTCCTCGACGTCCGTGACATTCATGACGTGCGTGACGTCCAGGCCGTTGAAGGCGAGCACGCGGCGGACGAGGTCCGCGAAGACGAAGGTGCGGAAGTTCCCGACGTGCCCGAAGTCATAGACCGTGGGGCCGCAGCAGTAGAGCCCGACGCGCGGCGGGGCGGCGGGGACGAAGGGCTCGACGGACCGGGTGAGCGTGTTGTGCAGCCGAAGGCTCATGTGCTCCGGGGACTTCGGGGCGGTGCGCGGCAAGTTTCAAGGGCCAAGTTTCCGGTTCCTGACCGGTGAATCCGTGCTTCACTGGACGCGATGGAAGAAGCCACGCGATGGCGTTCGTGCCTGTACGAGTGCCGGGTGATGCACCATCGGCTGCGGCCGAGGGAGCACCGGTTCGAGTATGGCATCTTCCTGGCGTGCATCGACCTGGGCGAGCTGGCCGAGCTGGACGCCGGGCTCCGTTGGTTTGGCTGGAACCGGCGGCGCGTGGTGTCGTTCCACGACGCCGACCACATGGGCTTGGGCGGGAAGGCCGGGGCAGTGGCGGACGCGCGGGCGTCGTTGGAGCTGTGGCTGGCGACGCAGGGCGTCGAGGTGCCCCAGGGGGCGCGGGTGAGGCTGGTGACGTTTCCCCGCGTGCTGGGGTACGTGTTCAACCCGGTGAGCTTTTACTTCGTGGAGACGGCGGACGGCCGCCCCGTGGTGGCGGTGGCGGAGGTGGGGAACACGTTTGGGGAACAGAAGCCCTACGTCGTGCCGGTGGAGGGGCAGGGCACCCCAGGCGGGGCCGGGCGAGGCGCGCGGTTCCGGGTGGTGGCCCCGAAGCATTTCTACGTGTCGCCGTTCAGCGCGTTGGACCTGAGCTTTGACTTTCGGCTGGAAGAGCCGGGCGAGCGTTTGGGGGTGGGCGTGAACGACGTCGATGCCGAGGGCGGGACGGTGTTGGTCAGCACCCTGACGGGGATGCGCGTGCCGCTGACGGACGCATCCCTGCGTCG
>JBJSZF010000789.1:0-5643 GCA_046090125.1 Verrucomicrobiota bacterium | reverse complement strand
ATGGATAACGCCTTTGTTCAATTTCTGGTCGGGCTCGCAGTCAGTTTTGTGGGCATGTGGTTCATCCTGCCCATCTTCCTCTTCTTCATCCGCCTGGTGGGCATTTACACCATCGTGGAAGAAGGCACCTGCCAGGTGTTCGTGCTCTTCGGGCGCGTGGTGGGCATCCTCACCGACCCGGGCTTACACATCCTGCCCCTGCGCCTGGGGCTGAGCGCCTTCCTGGTGAACTGGCTGGGCAGTCGCAAGGTGCTCGATATGCGCCTGGACCAGCAATACCTGCGCTCCAACCCGGTCAACTCCGAAGAAGGCGCGCCCATGGGCGTGGGCATCTGGTATGAAATGTATATCAGCGAACCCGTCTCCTACCTGTTCAAAAATGCCGACCCGCGCGGCTCGCTGGCCGCCAACGTCAGCAATGCCACCGTGCGCGGCCTCAGCAACCTCCGCCTCTCCGACATGCTCGAGAACCGGCACGCCATGAGCCACGCCGTCCGCGAGGACGTCTCCCCCAAGTCCAACGAATGGGGCTACCAGCTCGGGTCCGTGTACATCCGCAAGGTCCACTTCCGCGACGCGGGCATGATCCGGCAAATCGAGGAAAAGGTGGTCAACCGCCTCCGCCAGGTGACCTCCGCCATCCGACAGGAGGGAGCCAACCAGGTCTCGGTCATCTCCAGCACCGCCGAACGCCAGGCCGCCATCGAGTTCGCCAAGGCCCGCGCCGTCCGACCGCAGATCGTCGGCAATGCCATCCAGCAAATCGCCAGCGACCCCGAGATCGCCCGGTCCATGTTCCAGGTGCTCGAGGCCGACTCCATCCTCGAAGGCCAGCCGGACATCACCTTCCTGCCGTCCTCCAGCAACCGGTTGCTGCCCGAGCTTCTCGCGGCGCAGGCCGGAACCGGCCCAGCCGCCCCCGCACCGAGACCCTCGCATCCCACGCCGAGGTCCCAGCCCTCCCCTTCATCGCAGCCCGACTCGCTCTCGGGATTCATGCCTCCCATTCCACCCACCGTATAGCCCTGGGGCATTCGCGCTCGCGCCCTGCCGTCAGGCTGCTCACCTCAGCGCCGGGACGGCGCTGCCACGTTGTAGGGCTTGCATCCTTCATGCGCGGGGACGGCGCTGCCACCGTGCGGAAGCCTTTCCACACACAAGGCGCAGGACAGGCGAACCCACGGGACTCGGCCCCCTTCCCCCTTCCCGCCTCCCCCTGTTCCCTTCCGCCCCCGCGTCGGCAAGACGCGCTCCCCGATTGCGGGCTTCCCGTCGGAGGCCGTCTCGCCAATATGGGCGCATGGGCGCGTGGCGACGGGCGTGGTGGATCGTTCTCGGGCTGGCCTGCCTTGGGGAGTGCCTCCAAGGCGCGGAAAGCCCGTCCGATGCCCGGATCGCCCCGGCACGCTCGCTGGGGACCGGCCTGCTGCTCGAGCCGCCGCTCGACCTGTCCGCATTCACCCGCAAACGGTTCGAGACGATGGCCTCGACGGTGGGGGCGCATCGGATTCGAAGGCCATGGAGCAACGCCGTGGTGGCATGGCCACCGCATGTGCGTCCGGGAGCGAAGGGCCTGTCGCTGGGCGAGGTCCGGGAATACATGGGACGGGCGCGCGCGGCGTTCGACCGGGGCGAGGCGGTGCCGGTTTCGGACGTGGGGTTGATCAGCACCCAGGAGGACGTGATCCGGCAACCCATGCTCAACCACATCGCCGCGTTCTCAAATGACGTGGCGCGGGTGTACCTGCTGGTCCAAAAGACGGCGTCGGACAAGGCGTGGTCGTACTATTCGATCGTGCAGGACCTGACGGTGACGCCGGCGTTGGACTACTTCGCGGAACTGACGGCCAAGGGGCCAAGGTTTGAGGCCGCAAGTTGCATCAAGTGCCACGCGTCCGGGCCCCTGGCGATTCATCCGGCACGGGAAGACCTGGTGTTGGACGCCGACTTGGCGGCCGCCCTGTCCCGCCACATCGCAGGGCAGCCCCGGTCACGCATGTTCTTTCCCGAACACGAAAAGGTTCCCGAGAACGGGCTGCCGCTGGAGCTGAAGTTTTGCTCGCGTTGCCACGCGCCGGACGGCGACCGCGCCCCGCTTCACCAGCTCCAGTCCCATTCCATCCGCGTGCTGGTGGACTTCGGATACATGCCGCCCAACCGAAGGCTCACGGAGGCGGAGGTCGCGGAGCTGAAGGGTTGGCTGGAGCGCAGGCCTTGAGGGGAAAGGGGGCGGGGCCAAGCCCCTGCGGATCACGAGAGCAGGTCGGGCTCGCCCATGATGCGCGCGCCATCGAAGGCCTGGGTGCCGCCGGCGCGGAGCGCCTCGGTGGCGTCGGCGTAGCCGGGGATGATGCGCTGGAGCTGGGACGGGGTCGCGCCCAGATGGTCGCGGATCACCTTCCCGAGGACGGAGCGGTAGTCGATGGCGCGGCGGAGGTAGCGCTTGTTGTAGGTTTGGAACATGGAGCCGGTGTCGCCGGTTTCCCATGGGACGGGGTCGGAGGGACTGCACCCGAAGATGGCGGGGCGAGAGGCGGTGGCTCCCTTGATGTTCCCGCCGGCCACGAGCATCAGGGAGGCCTCGGCGTGGTCCGTGCCGGCGTCGTCGTTTTCGACGGTGGTGCGCCCGAACTCGGACAGGGTGACCACAACGAGGTCATCCCAGGAGCACTGGTCGGGGTTTTGGAGGAAGTACTTCCGGAGGCCGTAGATGGCCCAGCCAACGCGGCGAAGGAGGTTGGCGTGCGAGCCGGTGGCGGCCCCCTGGGAGGAATGGGTGTCCCATCCGTCAATCTGGGTGCCCGCGACGATGGCATCGGTCTTGTTCAAGACGAGGGCGGCGGCGCGAAGGGATCGGAAGAAGTCATAGGAGGAGGTAGGGACGACGTACTTGGCGGCGTTGTTGCTGCGGGCCGCATAGCCGCCGTTGGTGGCGTTGGAGGTGGGGAACAGGTTGTAGGGCACGTCGCCGTCGGTGGCCTCGTTGTCGAGGAACTCCTGGTTGAAGTTGATGGAGGCGAAGACCTGCAGGGTCTTGCTCATGTTGCCGTATTGCAGGGCGAGGAGCTCCCGGGACTTGCGGTCTGGTGCATCGGTGGCCAGGGCCGCCTGGAGGAAGGCGTCGGCCTTGGCGTTGCCCGCCGCCGAGTTGGGGACGCCGAGGAGGTTGTAGCGGCTGGTGTCGCTGAGGTTGGTCATGGCGGCCTTGGAGCCGCGCAGAAGCAGAGGCAACGAAGACTGGATGGAGACGCCGGTCAGGGCGTTGGTGGCGGCGGCGCCAGACTCGACCATCGCCCGATAGAGGATGCCGTCCTTCACCAACTCGTCACGGGGCGCGCCGGTTTCCCAGTAGTTCTGGGAATCGAAGTGGGAACGGGACTGGTTGGGATATCCGACGCGATGGAGGAGGGCGAGGTCGCCGGCGTTATAGACGGGGGCGAGGAACTTGAGGGAGGGATGAAGCCCCGCGAAGCGGTTGCCGATGGCCAAGCCTCCCAGCGGGGTTCCATCGGGACGCGCATAGGTTCCTGTCGATGGGCCGGACTGGGGAAAGTAGGCCGGACCGGCGGCAGACCACGGGGCGGCGGGGTCCGGGGGCAGGTACAGGGTGGGGCGGTTCGTGGTGTTGTAGGCGGGGTCGCCATAGGGAATGAGGGCGTTGAGTCCGTCGTTGGCTCCGCGAAGGAAGATGAAGAGGAGCTTCTTCACGCGGCCGTTGGGGCCGGGCTTGCCGATGGTGCCCTCGGCGAGGGCGCGCTTCATGACGAAGGGGATGTCCGTGATCGTGGCGAGGGCCGTGCCGAGGCCGATGGCGGAGGTGCGGGCCAGGAAGGAACGACGCGTGAGGATCTGGGGGGCGTTCATGGCGGGTGTGGGGCGTGCGAAAGGTTCCGGGGCGGCGCGAGGGAAATGGGCGGGTTACTGCTCCTGAAACCGCGGCGTGGTCATGAGGAAGGCAACAAGCCCGCGCACGCGGGCGTCATGGGCGGCGCTGCCCACCCCCAGCGACGCATAGTCGCTCGGCGTGACACCGTTGTCGGCGGTGTTCAGAAAGCGGACGGCAAGCTCCCGGTAGGCCGCCAAGTTGGCCGCGCCCTCGGCGGGGAACAGCAGGTCGAGGAAGTAGTCGGCAGCCACCCCGGCGTCCGTGAGGGCGGCCGGCCTCTTGGCGCGGAGGAGCGCTACCGGGTTGACGTAGGTGTCCACATCGAGCTCGCCCGATGGCCGCGCATCGGTCCCCGAGGGGCGCAAGGCCAAGGCCTGCACGTAGCGAAGCCGCTCCGCCAACGTCCCGGCGCTGATCCATGGAGCCGCGTCCTCCGGGTAGCCGTCCGGCTCCGCACGGTCGAACAACCGCATCCGTCCCGCGCGCGTCAGCGTCGTCTGGATGCCCACGCCATCGGAGTCGGCCGTGGGGACGCCATCGGTGCCTTGGGCACGAAACGCGCGGATGGCCGCGACGGAGAACTCCAGCGGCGTGCGCACCTTGTGCTGGCTCGAGAGGGTGGACCGGAACATGGCGGAGTTGAGGAGCACCCGGAGCACCGGCCGGAGCTGGCCCTTGGGGCCGCCGCCCGGCGGGTTTTCCCATGCCAGCATCGCTGCCTTCACAAGGTCTTCCTCGGGCGACGTGACTGGGTCCGTGAAGTCGTACCCGGTGCGGAAGCCATCGTGGATAAAGAGGCGGCAGAGCTTCACGACGATGAACTCCTGCGTGAAGGGCAGGTTCGCCATGTGGGCGATGACTTGGTAGCCCTCCTGGATGGTGTTCGTCTGGTAGTTGCTGGTCCCGAAGGCCAGCCCGTAGGAACGCCCCGCCCACGGCGGGCCAAAGCGCGCCGGGACCGTGCGCGGACTTCCCGCGAGGGGGTTCCCGAGGGCGTCCTTCTGGTGAAAAACATGCTTGGCGCGGGGATCGTGGCGCGTGGGGCTATAGCGCAGGGTCCACTTGCCGACGAGGTTGGTGACGGAGGTCTTGTTGGTGGCGGCGGGATCCCTATAGACCGTGCTACGCGGCGCGAAGGGGTTGCCTTGGTCCGCAGGAGCACGCAGCTCGGTGGTCCACCCCGTCCAAACGCGCGAGAGCTGGACGATGTCGCCCTGGTCGTACCCGTTGTCCACGCCCATGCAGAACAGCTCGCAGAGCTCGCGGGCATAGTTCTCGTTGGCGAGCTGGTAGCGTCCGTTCACGAAGGCCCCGCGCGAGTCCACGGTGTCCAGGTAGATGATCATGGCCGGGCTCTCGGCGCTGATGCGGAGGAGGTCCTGGAAGGTCACGGCCGGCTGCAACAGCGCCGCCTGCCACCGCTGGTTCTCGTCAAACTCCACCTGTGCGGCGGGCCGCGTGGACGTCCCGGCGGGGTAGCCCCGCCCGTCGAAGAAATCGACGGACTTCGAGTATTCGGTGACGAAGTGGTTCTCGCAGAACTGACGTAGCACCTCGTTGAGCTGGCGCTGGGATTGCACCGCGCGGACCAGATGCCACGACCGAAGCTGGGAGATGGAACCTCCCTCCTTCAGCGGAACGGCGTAGGTCGCCGGCGTGACGGTGCGCCCGTCCATGGGCGTCTCCGAAAGGATCCCGCTTCCGCTCAGCCGCGCCGTCAGCACCCGGTTGGTGTCGGCCGTGTAATACCACAAGGA
>JBJSZF010000788.1:0-11395 GCA_046090125.1 Verrucomicrobiota bacterium | reverse complement strand
GGGGGGGGAGGGGGGGGGGGGGGGGGGGGGGGGGGGGGGGGGGGGGGGGGGGGGGTCGGGCACGTGAAGAGGAACGAGTACGGGCTCGTGGACCTCAACGGTCCCCTCGGGATGCTCAAGGAGGTCACCGGCTACGCGCACGCCGAGTTCTGGAGCGACGACGCCCGGGACGTCGAGGTGCGCCTCGGGTGCAAGAACGGCTGGAAGGTGTGGGTGAACGGGACGCTCCTGTTCGGCCGGGACGAGTACCATCGCAACATGGAGATCGACCAATACCGGATGCCCGTGCGGCTCAGGAAGGGCCGCAACGAGATCCTCGTGAAATGCTGCCAGAACGAGCAGACGGAGGAATGGACCAAGGAATGGGAGTTCCAGCTTCGCCTCACCGACGCGCAGGGAACGCCCGTGCGGTCCAGCCGTTGACGCCCGGTTCCATCCTTTCCCCACGACGACGCACGAACCCCCTTTTCACCGATGACGACGCACACGCATTCCAAGGCCGGCGCCCTGTCCGCGCTCCTGGCCGGGTTGACGCTCGCCGGGCAGGCGCTGGCGGCCGACTGGACCGGGTTCCGGGGTCCCAAGGGCGACGGGATCGCCCCGGGCGAGACGCTGCCGGCGCAGCTCGACGCCTCGATGATTTCCTGGACGGCGGACCTGCCCGGGCGGGGCATTTCCACGCCGGTGGTGGTGGGGCGGCAGGTGTTCGTGACGGCCACGACCGGCGCGCGGCACGACCAGTTGCACGTGCTGTGCTTCGACGCGTTGGACGGGTCGTTGCGATGGCGTCGGCAGTTGTGGGCGACGGGGCGGACGCAGACGCACGAGAAGATCAGCCCGGCGACGCCGAGCCCGGCGAGCGACGGGCGGCGGTTGTTCGTGATTTATTCGAGCAACGACTGCGCGGCGTTTGATCTCGAAGGCAACCTGCTGTGGTTCCGCGGCCTTGGGCGCGACTACCCCAACGCCAGCAACTCGCTGGGGATGTCGTCGTCGTTGGTGGTCGTCGATGGCGTGGTGGTGGCGCAGGTGGAGAACGACTCGGAATCCTTCACGGCGGGCCTCGATGCCGCGACGGGGGCGAACCGGTGGAAGATCGACCGGCCGAAGAAGGCGAACTGGACGTCGCCGGTGGTGCTGAAGGACGCGGCGGGCAAGAAGCTGGTCGCGTTGCAGTCGGCAAAGGGCGTGGCGGCCGTGGACCCCGCCACGGGCACGGTGGCGTGGAACTACGGCGACGGCGCCTCGACGGTGCCGTCCACCACCGTTGCCGAAGGGCGGCTGTTCGTGCCGTCGCAGGGCTTGACCGTGCTGGAGCCGCAAGGCGAGGGACGTCCCCCGCGCCAGGCGTGGCGGTCGGGACAGTTGCGGCCGGGGACGCCCAGCCCGGTCGTGGTGGACGGGCGCGTGTTCATTCTTGGGGACGGCGGCGTGCTGACGTGCGCGGCGTCGGGCGACGGGGCGCGGCAATGGCAGCTTCGATTGAAGGGGCCGTTCAGCGCGACGCCGGTGGTGGCGGGAGGCCTGTTGTACTGCGTGAACGAAAAGGGCTTGGTGCAGGTCGTAGATCCCAGCGTGAAGGATGGGCGCGTCACGAGCGAGCTGGACCTGGGCCAGCCGGTCGTCGGGACGCCTGCCATCGCGGGCGGGGCGCTGTATGTGCGAAGCGATGGGAAGCTCTGGCGCGTCGGGTCACGGCCGAGGCAATGATCGCGGATGCGGGTGCAACGGGTGCTGGTGGAGTCCTGGATCCTGGAAGGGATGACTGGCCCGGCCGTGGCCGCACCACCCGCATCCCCAGTCAATAGCCCATTCAAACGCTTGCGATTCCCCGGCTGGAAACCGTATGGACGCGCCCGACATGATCGACGACCAGGACGCGGGGACGACGTCAGGGGTTGAATGGCGCGTGGCGCACACGCTGGCCCGGTGCGAGAAAAAGGTGTGCGATTGGCTGCGGCAGCAGGGGTGGCGTGCGGAGCTGCCCTTGTACCGTTCCGTGAAGCGTTACCGGGGCAAGAAGGTGGAGTTCCACAAGCCGTTGTTCCCGGGCTACGTGTTCGTGCAGTTGCCGGTCCACGAGGGGCGCAAGGTCGAGCAGCACGACCAAGTGGCGCGCCTGTTGGTACCGCCGGACCAGGCCGAGTTTGACGCACAGCTCGGGGCCATCCTCGCCGCCATCGAGGCCGGCCTTGAACTCGTGCCCGTGACCACGCTCAAGCCCGGCATGAAGGTCGAGATCATCTCCGGCCCGCTGCGCGGCTTGCATGGCGTCGTGGAGAAGGCCAAGGGGTTCACCGAGGTGATTCTCCGTCTCGATTTCCTCGCCCACGCCGCCTCGGTGCGCATCGAACCGCACGAGGTGGAGGTGGTCTGACGCCGGGCCAGCCGCCACGCCGGCGCAGCCCCATCACTCCACGGCCACCCAGCGGAAGAACCGGGCCGCGTCGGCGGCGGGCACGCGCAGGGTTTCCGTCCGGGGCGACCCGGCGGGGTAGCGGACGACCGGTTGCCAGAACCCGGATGCGGCCTCGGACCGCCACTGCAGTTGGGCGGCAACACCCGCGTCGAGGGGCAAGGAAAACACCAGGTCGGCACCGTCCATGGCCACGCGCGGCGCGGCCGGCACCGGCAGCGACGCCACATCGAGCCGGCCTGGGGAACCCATGGGCCACGCGCTCGCACGCCAGCCCTCCGCCACCTCATACGCCTCCACCGGGAGCTGCTCGGATGCCGGCACCAGGCTCGCGCCGGGCGCAAAGCCGGGACGGCGCCACGAGGGCCGATACGGGATGGACTGGATCGTCTCACCCAACGCCCCCCCAAGGACCAGGGTTTCCCCTTCGTTCGCCAAGCGACCGGAAAACTCCCCGAGGATCACCACATTGGTCGCCGACGGATACCGCGCCGCAAAGGACGCCCGGTCCGCCACCACCACGCACCGCTGGCCCGCTTGCAGGGCTCGCACCGCGTTGGTCGGGCTCACGACGAAGTCCACCGCGCCCGACAACCGGCAGCCCGTCAGGTTCAGCGCACGGCTGCCCGTGTTCAGCAACTCAACGAACTCGAAGTCCTGCGGCGCGCCATCCGGTCCGTCCTCGGGGTCGCAGTGAATCTCGCTCACGCGCAGCGGCGAGAGGTCCGTGATGAACGCGCCGTCGATGATGCCGGACCAGACGGAGAGGAGCGGCGGGTTGTCGCCGCCGACGAGGGCCTTGTGGGCCGAGTTCCAGGAGCGGGCACGCACCCGGGTGTTGGTGGTGATGGTGAGGGGGCCTGTGTAGGCCTTCGCCGACGCGGCGATGCCGCCGCCCCGTGCACGGGGGTCGCTCCCGTCGAGCGTGTAGTACACGGTGGCGTTGCTCGGACCGTTGACGGCCACGGAGGCACCGCGCTCGACACGGCCCGGGGTCGAGGCGAACGACGGCGACGCCACGAACTGCGAGTCCATGAAGTCCATCCGTGCGCCCAGCCAGTTCTTCATGAGGTTAACCTCGCCTTGGTACGACGTGACGCGGCCCGAGCCCCCCCACTTGGCCCAATCCCGCGCGGCGGCACGGCGAACGGTGTTGGCCAGCCCATCCACCCGCGCCAGCAACGCCGCCGTCGCAAAGTGCCCGCGCCGCAGCTCCTGGTAGCGGTCGATGTAGGCCTGCCAAAACTCCAGGTCCGTGAACATCCGGTCCCACCAAGGGAACGTGAAGTAGGGCGTGCCGCGGTCACTCACCGTGGAGCGCCAGACACGGGGGTTGGCATCGCGGCCATCCGTGGAGTTCAAGGCGCGGTCAAAGTCCCACAACGGCCCGAACTCCAGCAACCCATTGCGCCGCTTTCCGAAGTACGCGCTCAGCCGCAGCGCATCCACGTTGAACGCCATCACGTTCAGCAAGTGATGGTCGATCCAAGACGGGACATCGACGAACGCCCGGTAGCCGACCACCGGGTCGGCGTAGGCCGAGCCGTTCAGCGCGTTCGCAAACGCGTTCATGTAGCCCGTGAGGTAGTTGAACTGCGGCACGCGGGCCGGGTCCTTCAGCTCCGACTCCTTGGGCTCCACCATCCCGAACACCAACCCGGCGGCAAAGATCCCCGAGTCGCCCGGGTCGAGCCGGTCCACCTTCATCATGTAGCCGCCCGTGACGGCCGGTGCCGCGAGGTTTTCCGGCTCCAACGACCCCAGGTCCACGCGATCGTTTCCAATCTCGATGCGTTCCGTCGCCACATAGACGCCATTGTACGACGCGTACTGCACGGCGTTGGTTCCCGAGGTCACGAGGAACACCTCGCACAGCCGCGTGCGCGGCGAATAGCGCCCGATGTCCCGGCTCAGGTCGTGCATGAACGGGTTATGGATCAACACCGGCTCGAACTGGTTCGCGCCGTACAGCACCCAGTCCGCCTCCTCGGGCATCCCCAGCAACGACCGCGCCCGGTCGTTCCCGAAGTCGTCCTGGAACTCCACCCGCAGGCTCGCCTTGGGCAACCCCTCCGTGCTCGAACCCCGCACCGAGATCGCCCCCGCCGCCGCCAGCGCCGGCGCGTTCGAGAACGTCACGATCCCGTTGGTCCCCGGTTCAAACACGTGGAAGAACGCCGGCACGCGCGTCGTTGCCGGCGGACGCCCACGGTTGAAGTTGTGGATGACGAGCACGGGGACGTCCGACGTGAACCGCGCCACCGTCGGCGACAAGGGGAGGTACATCTCCGAGCGCGGCCGCCCGTCCAGCAGGCCCGGCGCAAACACCCGCGCGCGCACTTGCACCGCTTGGTTGGTCAACGCCAACACTCCCGGCCACGGTGCCGAGTTCGTCGTCGGCAGGCTCCCATCCGTCGTGTACCGGACCAGCGCCCCCGGGGGCACCGGCCCGTCGTTCGTCGAGATCGTCAGCCGGACCTCGATGGCCTCCGCATAAGTCCTGCTGCGCGGCACCAGGTCCACGTCCGGCGCGAACCCGGGGCCGCCCGGCGCGTTCGCGCGGCGCGGCGTCGGCGTGGGCAGGTACCCGAAGGCCGCACTGCCCGGGATGAAGCCATACGCCACGTCCGCGCGCTGCGGCGGATACGCCGGTGCAAACGCCGTCGCGACCTGCCCGCCCGGCGACACCAACGCCAGGTACTCGCCGTTCTCCGCCAGCCGGAAGTTGGCATGAAGCGGCGCGGCCGCGTTCGTCCGGTCCTTGCCGCTGGCCCACACCAACGCATAGCCGCCCGGCGACACCGACAACGCCGGCAGCACCCACTTGCGCAGGCGCGTCGCGTCGTCCGTCAACGACCACCCCGCCAACGACACCGACCGCGCCCCGGAGTTGTAGATCTCGATCCAGTCGGACTCGTCGCCGTCCTCGTCCCGGATGCCGCGATTGTTGTTCGCGAGGAACTCGTTGATCCGGACGCCCAGCGTCCCCGGCACGACCGTGTAGGACCAGTTTGTCCCTGCCGCCGGGCGGGCCGCCGGGCTCAGGTCCACGATGCCCCCATCCCCGCGCAGCGACACCTGCACGGGCCCCGGGGGCAAGGGCGGGAACGTGAACACATACTGCCCCAGCGTCGCCTGCGTCACCGCCGTCGCGGCCGCGCCGTTCACGCGGAGGTCCCCGGCATCCACGCCCTTCACCGGCTTGCTGAAGCTCACCTCGATGCTGGCGAGCTCCGACACCGAAGCGCCGGGCTCCGGCACCACCCCGGACACCGTCGGCGGACCGTCGTCCACGTCCGCCACAAGACGCGCGTCCCACACGAGGTCGCTGCTTCCCAACGACGCGTTGAACACCTGCACGGCCAACGCGTTCGTGCCGCCCCTCAGAACCGACGCGGGAACGCCCACCACGTACTCCAGCGTCGCCGCTGGCTCGGGCACGGCCCCCAACGCGAAGCTTCCCAGGCCCAGCTCGCCGTCGGGCACGTTGTACCGCGCCACCTCCTTGCCGTTGATCCATGCCACGAACCCATCGTCGCACGCGGCACGCAGCGTCACCGAGCGGACGTCGTCTGCGGATCCCACGACGAACCGGGCACGCGCGAAGTAAGTGGAATAAACCCCCTGCATCCCTTGGACGAGGGTTCCGGTGAGGGCCTCGCCGTAGTACAAGGGCAAGGTGCCGGCCTGCCACTTGGAATCATCGAACGCCACCTGCCGCCATGCCGTAGCATCCGGCGAGGAAGCCTCCGTCGCGCCGGGCAGAAACCTCCAGCTCGCCCCATCCCCCAGCCACGCAACCTCGCCCGCCATGGCCACCGCCATGGCCACCCCCCCGGCCAGCAGTCCTTGCAACACCGTTGGCAATCGTCTTCCGCGCGCTCGTTGGTCCATGCGATGCACGACGCTACCGAGAGCAAACGCTTTGCCAAGGATGCGGGCCCGGGTATCCCGGGCGCGTGCAGGTGCATCGAGTTCTCGCATGGGCGGCCCTTGCCTTGGTTTCCGGCCTTCTCGCCGGATGCACGCCCGGCGGATTCCTCGCCGGCCGCATCCTCCGCTCGCCCAACCGTTACCCGGAATGGGTCGCGCCCGACGCGCGGCTGTATCTCGACTTCAACCCGGGCATCGTCGAGGGCCTGCCGCGCCACACGTTTGATGCCCCCGGCGTGGCCCCTCTCGCCAACGATCCCGCCCGGATTTCCTATCGCGTCGTGCCGCCGGCCCAATACCGCCTCGTCGCCCACGTGAAGCACTTGGTCGAACGCGGACGCTTGAAGCCCGAGTACCGGTTCGAGCGCGCCATCCCGGCCCCTCCCCATCCCGCCGGTACAAAGCCGCGCGGCACCGTCTTCCTGCTGCATGGCTACGGCCTCTCCCAAGGCTCCATGCTTCCCTGGGCCTTTTGGTGTGGCGACCTCGGCTGGAACTCCGTCCTCGTGGACCTCCGTGGCCACGGCCGCTCCACGGGCAGGCACATCTCGTTCGGACCGGCCGAGGTGCGGGAACTGGAGGCGTTGATGCAGCATCTCGAACGCGACGCGCCCCTGCCGCGGCCCATCGTCGTCCTTGGCGTCTCCTATGGCGGCGCGATGGCGCTGCGCTGGGCGGCCGCCAGCCGGGACATTCATTCCGCCATCGCCATCGCCCCGTACCCGCGCCTCGGCCCCGCCGCCGAGGGCATCCGGGCGGACTTCGCACCCGCCGTGCCGGCCTTCCTGGTGCGGCAAGCCATTGGCGCGTTGCCGCGAAGGCTCGGCGTCCCGCCCGAGGACCTGGACACCCTGGGCGCGCTCCGCAAGGGCCGGCCCAAGGCCCTCCTGCTGGCGTCCGACGCCGACGTCATCGCGCCGCCTGGCGACGTGGAGGAACTTCAGGTGGCCTGCCTCGAAGGATCGCGCCTCGCCGTGGTTCATGGCCCGCCCCACGAGGAACTCCAGTTCCGGCTCGACCTTCTCGACGCCCACGTCCGGCGCTGGCTTGCAGACTCAGCGGATGGGCTGCCGAAGGCACCGGGGCTTCCTCGGCCAGAGCTATGAGCCCGCCCATGCCCCCAGACCATGGGTTCCCCCACGTATTCGGCCGCTTCCTATGGGGTCGTAGCCATCGGTTCGGCCCGGGGTAACGCCCCGTTCCCGTCACCACCCTTTATCGAACAGGTTATCGCGGCCCCGGGCGTCCCCCAAGTCCTTCGAGGGCATGGCCGCCAGCCGACGCGCGCTACCCCGGCCGCGCTCCAGCAGGTGCCGCAGCCGTACCACCGGCTCGCGCCCACCCGCAGCCAACGCAGCGCAGGCAACGGGTCGAACGCCGCGCCGTCCGGACCCACCAAGGGGAACGACGCATGGTTCCATCTCACGACCGCGTACGCCCCCCCCGTTCCTCGGTTCCTGCGCCTCCGCGATGCCCGGCCCGATGGCGTCTCAAGGATGCACGGCGAACACGGGGCCGGAGCAATTCCCGTTGATTGGCCCATCCGACGTTGCTGGCACCCTTCCGGAATGAACTGGGGGGCCGCCCGAGGACGGGTGCGCTCCCGGTGTCTCCCCCCTCGCGCGCCCCCACTCCCCTCTCGCCTTCCCGTCGTCCGTTCCCGCATCCTGCGCCCATGCCATCGAAGCGCTGCACGGGCCTCCTCCTGCTCGGGCTCGCCCGTGCATGGGCCGCCGAGCCCGTTGCCGACGCGTCCCAGATGCCCCGCGTCCCGCCCACGCCCCCCGAGCGCGCCGCCGCCACCTTCGCGGTCCGGCCCGGCTTCCAAGCCCGGCTCCTCGCCCACGAACCCCTCGTCCAAAGCCCCGTGGCCATGGCCATCGACGAGACCGGGGCCGCGTTCGTCGTCGAGATGCGCGACTACTCCGAGCATCGCGACGAACGCCTCGGGCGCATCCGGCGGCTGGGCGACGCCGATGGCGACGGCCGGTTCGACGAGGCCTCCGTGCTGGCAGAGGGGCTGCCATGGCCCACGGCCGTGGCCTGCTGGGACGGCGGCGTCTTCGTGGGGGCCACGCCGGACATTTGGTACCTCAAGGACACCGACGGCGACGGCCGCGCCGACGTGCGCGAGGTGGTCTTCACCGGGTTCGGATCCGACACCGGGTCGGTGGAGGGCGCGCGGCTCAACGTGCAGGCGCTGCTCAACTCGTTCCAATGGGGCGTGGACCAACGCCTGCACGGGGCCACGAGCATCGCGTCCGGAAAGGTGCGCCGGGTGGATTCTCCCTTTGTCCGCGCATGGCTGGCCAAGGCGGGCCTCGACCCCGCCACGGCTCACCCGGAGGTGTCGCTGCGCGGGCGCGACTTCGCGTTCGACCCGCGCACGCTCATGCTGGCGGCCACGCCCGGCGGCGGCCAACACGGCATGACGTTCGACGCGCAGGGCCTCAAGTACCTGTGCTCGAACTCGGATCACCTCCAGCAGGTGCTGTATGACGACGGCGGCGTCACCGCCGAGCCCGGCCACGCCCTCCCCGCGACGCGCACGAGCATCGCCGCCGATGGCCCGGCCGCGACCGTGTTCCGGCGCTCGCCCGACGAACCGTGGCGCGTCCTGCGCACCCGCTGGCGCGTGTCGGGCCTCGTCGAGGGCATGATCGAGGGCGGCGGCCGCCCCTCCGGCTACTTCACGGGCGCCACGGGCGTCACCGTCCACCGCGGCGACGCCTACCCGGCCGACGTCGCCGGCCATGCCTTCATCGCGGACTGCGGATCAAATCTGATCCATCGCAAGCGCCTTCGCCCCGGCCCCGACGGGCTGGAATGGGTGGGCGAACGCGTGCCGGACGAGAAGGACCGGGAGTTCCTCGCGTCCACCGACAACTGGTTCCGCCCCGTCCAGTTCGTGAACGCGCCCGACGGCTGCCTGTGGGTCCTGGACATGTGCCGGGAGACGATCGAGCACCCGTGGTCGTTGCCCGACGGCATCAAGCGGCACCTGGACCTGGACTCGGGCCGGGACCGCGGCCGGGTGTGGCGACTGGAGCCGACGGGGTTCGACGGGGCCGCGGCCGCGCGGCGCTGGGCTGCCTTCCACGGCTCCAAGCCGGCCGAGTGGGTCCGGTGGATGGACCACCCCAACGGCTGGCATCGCGACACCGCCGCGCGGTTGGTCCACGCGGCGGCCAACACCTCGTTGGCGGGGCCGCTGAAGGGCGTGGCGCGCTCCGGCAAGACCGTCGCGGGGCGCCTGCACGCCTTGCACGAGCTGCAGGCCATGGGCGTGCTCGACGCCGACACGGCGCGCGCCGCGTTGAAGGATTCGCACGAGGCCGTCCGCGCCGCCGCCGTGGGGCTCGCCCGATCCCTGGGGATCGACCCCGGCCCGGGCATCGCGGCCGATCCGTCGGCACGCGTCCGCATGGAGGTGGCGCGCCGTGCCGCGTCATGGCCGGGCGCGGGCCGGGCGACGGTGTTGGCATCGTTGCTGGCGTTGGGGCCGGACCGGGTTCGCCAGGTGGCGTTGCCCGCCACGCGGGGCATCGAACTGGAAACGTGGCGCACCTTGTTCCGGGACTCGTCCAAGAACGGGACGGCGCTCGTCGCGTTGGCCCGGCGCATGGGTGCGCGCCCGGACGTGGCGGGGCTTGAGGCCGTCATCGCCGACGTGCCGCGCTTCCCGCTGGCGTCTCTGCGGCTGGGCGTGCTGGCGGCGTTGGCGGAGGGACGGACGGCATCGGGACGCTCGCTCGCGGCGGCCGACCCGGGCCGCGTGCTCGCGCCCGTGGAACGTGAGGCGCTGGTCCTCGTCACCAACCGCAATGCCTCCGTGCTGCGCGGCATTCACCTGCCGGGTGGAGCGGTCACCAACGCCAACCCGGACGAACCCCCGGCGCGACGCGCGGCCTTGCGCTGGCTGGCCGCCTCGGGCCGCGACGACGCGGCGCACCTGCTGGCCGGTCGCCTGTCGGTGTCCGGCGAGCCCGACGAGGTGCGGGCGCTGGTTCTGGAGCTTCTGGGCGGACTGCGCGGGGAAGATTGGGCACGCGCGGTGGCCAGCCGGATCGAGCCCGCCTCCCCGCCCACGCGCATGGCGCTGGCGCGCCTGTTGGCGCGACGGGCCGAAGGTCGCCTGGCCTTGCTGGAAGCCTTCGACATGGGTTGGGCCAAGCCTTCGGACCTCGACGCCGACGCGCTGCGCACGATGCGTTCGGCGGGCGTGCCGGGACGTGAGGCGGACGTGCGTCGTTGGCTCGGGGAGGCCGCGCCGGACCGCAAGGCGGTGGTGGATCGTTACCTCGGGACGCTGTCCTTGAAGGGCCAGCCCAAGGACGGCGCGCGTCACTTCAACGAGCGGTGCGCCTCGTGCCATCGGCTGGGCAACGCCGGCCATGCACTCGGCCCCGCCCTGGCGTCCGTGGCGTCCAGCGGCCCGGAGAAGCTGATGGTGGGCATCCTGGACCCCAACCGCGAGGTGGCCCCGTCGTTCACTGCATGGCGCGCCGTGCTCAAGGATGGCGAGGAATCCACCGGGCTGCTCGTGCGCGAGGACGGCGGCAACGTCGTGTTGCGCCAGGCCGGCGGCACCGAGGCCACCGTCCCGCGCGCGTCCCTCCGCTCCCTCGAAAACACCGGCCGCTCCCTCATGCCCGAAGGCTTGGAGGACCGCCTCTCCCCGCAAGACCTCGCCGACCTCCTCGCCTACCTGGCCCAACCCCAATGATCCGACCGATCCGAAGGATTCAACCGATCCCATGAAAGCCTGCCCCCTCCTCCTCGCCCTGCCCTTCTCCGTTGCCGTCGCCCTCGCGGCGCCGCCCCAGCCGCCCTTCGAGCCCCTCTTCAACGGCCGCAACCTCGACGGCTGGGTCAACGTCAACTGCGCGCCCGAGACCTTCGTCGTCCGCGATGGCGTGCTCCATTGCGACGGCATTCCCACGGGCGCGCTGCGCACGACGCGCCAGTTCGAGAACTTCGTCCTCGAGCTGGAATGGCGGCACATGAAGTCCGGCGGCAACGCCGGCGTGTTCATCTGGTCCGGCC
>JBJSZF010000787.1:0-2493 GCA_046090125.1 Verrucomicrobiota bacterium | reverse complement strand
GTCGAGCCCCGGCACCGGCAGCCATTGGAAGGGCGTCGCCATCACCGGATGCGCCCCGCCCACCCCCAGCAGAATCACGGACAGCAGGAGGCTGAGCGCGATGCCAAACAGGTTCAAACCGGCGGTGAGGCCGCGGAGCTTGCGTGTGAAAAACCATGTCCCGGCCCCGCACAGGAGGGGCGAGGCAAGGACCATCCATGCCAGGTCCTGGAGCTTGGCTCCCCCGGCGGCGGCGGCGGTGGTGACGTGCGCGTCCATGAAGTCGTCTCGGGTCGGGTTCTGCTAGAGCTTGAGCGACACCAGGTCCTCCACGTGGGCGGTCTGCCGGCGCCGGTACAGGGCAACGATGAGGGCGAGTCCCACGGCCACCTCGGCGGCGGCCACGGTGATGACGAAGAAGACCATCACCTGGCCGTTCAGGTTGTTGTTGAACCGCGAGAACGCAACGAGGGCGAGGTTGGCGGAGTTGAGCATCAGCTCCAGCCCCATGTAGATCACCAGCAGGTTGCGGCGCCCCACCACCCCGAGCAGCCCGAGGCAAAACAACAACGCGCTCACCACCAAGTAATGGCCCAGTCCGGTTTGCAGGCTCATTTCAGCTCCTTCTTGCTCAGCAGGATCACGCCCACCATCGCCACCAACAGCAGCACGGAAACCACCTCGAATGGCAGCAGGTAGGACTGGAAAAGGATGCGGCCCAGCTCGCGGGTCGTTCCCTCCACCGCCGGTGCCCCGGCCTTGGCCGGTCCAGACGTCAGCGCGCGGACGAGGATGCCCGCGAGGCCCAGGATGGCCACGCCTCCAAGCCCCAGCGCCACCTTGTTCAGCTTGCGCCGCTCCTCCTCCTGCAAGTCCAGCAACATGATCACGAAGAGGAACAGGACCATGACCGCGCCCGCATAGACGAGGATTTGCACGGCCGCGAGGAAGAAGGCGTTCAAGAGGACGAACAGCCCGGCCATCGAGACGATCGTCAGCACGAGGAACATCGCGCTCGTCACCGGGTTGCGGCTCAGCGGGTTGGCCACGCAGAGGAACCCAAACAACAGGGTCAGCCCCGCGAACGCGTAGAACAGGAGGTCGGTTGGCTGTGGCATGGAAGGGTTGGGGCGGGTCGTGCGACGTGGGCTAAACCTTCACCGGGAACGTTTCCTGGGCCTTGGCCTCCTCGGCCTTGTTCTTCCACTTCTGCACGCCAGCGTGGACGCCGCCCAGGGCCAGGAGCTTCTCCTTGTTGTACACCATCTCCTCGCGGCTCAGGCCGGTCAGCGAGTAGTCCCGTTGCAGGAAGATCGCCTCCTCAGGGCATACCTCCTGGCACAGGCCGCAGAAGATGCACCGGAGCATGTTGATCTCGAACTCGCGCGGCATCTTCTCCGCGTTGCTGCGGTCCGCCGCCTGGCCGTCGGGACCCGGCGGGGTGATCTTGATCGCCTTGGGCGGGCACACGAACTCGCAGAGCTGGCACGACACGCACTTGGTCGCGCCGTCCTGGTCACGGACGAGGTACGGCGCACCCCGGTAGCCCTCGGCCACCTTCCAGGGCGTCTCGGGATAATAGCCCCCGGAAAGCTCCTTCGCCGTGTTGTTGCCCTGCACCGTCCGAGCAAAATGGCGCGCGGTGACCTTGATCCCCTCGAGGATCGCGGGGAGATACGTGCGCTCGTAGAACGTCAGCGGGCTTCGATCAACAACCTTGGTCATGGCTTGCTCCTTGTCCCCTCGTCCGCTCAACGGTTGAAGGCCGCCACCGCCAGCGCGGTGGCCACGATGTTCACCAGCGCCAGCGGGATGAACCGCCGCCAGCCCAGGTCCATCAACTGGTCGTACCGGAAACGCGGCAGCATCCACCGCACCCAGATGAACACGACCATCAGGACGATCATCTTCGCGAGGAACACCCCGATGTGCACCAAGCCCCCCAGCAGCCCCGTCGCGGGCGTCCCAAGGAAGGGCAGCGACCATCCCCCGAAGAACAACGTCACCATCATCGCCGAGCTGGCGATCATGTTCGCGTACTCGCCCAGGAAGAAGAGCGCGAACTTCATCGAGCTGTATTCCGTGTGGTAGCCGCCCACCAGCTCCGTCTCGGACTCGGGCAAGTCGAACGGAAGGCGGTTCGTCTCCGCGAAGGCCGCCACCAGGAAGACCACGAATGACACCGGTTGGTAGAACACCAGCCACCCGTGGTCCGCCTGCCACTGGATCACCTTCGAGAGGTTGAGGTCGCCCACGATCAGGAACAGCGTCACCACGCTCATTCCCATCGCAATCTCGTAGGAAATCATCTGCGCGCTCGAACGAATGCCGCCGAGGAACGGGTACTTGGAGTTGGATGCGTAGCCCGCCAGAACGATCCCATACACGCCGAGCGACACGATGCCGAAGGTGTAGAGGATCCCGACGTCGAGGTCGGCGATGACCATCTTCTGGTCGCCAAGGTTGGAACCGAACGGGATCACGCACAGGGTGAGGAAGGCCGGGATCACCGTG
>JBJSZF010000786.1:0-1948 GCA_046090125.1 Verrucomicrobiota bacterium | reverse complement strand
CATCAGGTGGCCGACTTCCTCGAGGCCTACGCGAAGAAGCAGCCCTGCCCGCCGACGTTCCGCGACGCGCTCGAGACACAGAAGGTGTGCGATGCGGTCTTGAACAGCGCGAAGAGCCACGCGTGGGTGAAGGTGGGCTGGAGCCAGCGTTACTCGTACACGTTTAGCTGGATGGGGCGGCCGATCATCCAGTTGCCGGAGGACATGGTGCGGACGCAGGAGGTGCTGCACGCGGTGCAACCGGACGTGATCATCGAGACCGGCGTGGCGCACGGCGGGTCGCTCATTTATTACGCGAGCCTCTGCAAGGCGATGGGGCGCGGGCGCGTGGTGGGCATCGACATCGAGATCCGCCCGCACAACCGGGCGGCCATCGAGGGGCATCCGCTCGCGCCGTACATCACCTTGATCGAGGGCTCCTCGACGGACCCCGGCGTGGTCGCGCGCGCGCGGGCGTTGATCCAACCGGGGGAGAAGGTCCTGGTGTTGCTGGACTCGAACCACACGAAGGCGCACGTGGCGGCGGAGCTGGAGGCCTACCATGGATTGGTGACGCCCGGGTCCTACATCGTGGCGACGGATGGCATCATGAAGGAGCTGCACGACGCGCCGCGGGGGCAGCCTGAGTGGACGTGGGACCATCCCGAAGCGGCGGCACGGGAGTTTGCGGCGGCGCATCCGGAGTTTGAGTGGGCGCAGCCGCCGTGGCCGTTCAACGAGAGCGGGCTTCGACGCAACATCACGCATTGGCCAGGGGCCTGGCTGCGACGCCGCTAGGCTGGTTCGGTGGCTTCACGCGCGACGGACCCGTCCATGGAACGTCCCGAAATCCTCACGGCGATCCCGACATTCAACGCCGCCCACTTCCTTCCGGCGACGCTGGAGTGCCTTGCAGCCCAGACGCGGCCGCCGGGTCGGATCGTGGTGATCGACAACGGCTCGACGGACGCGACGGAGGCCATCGTGAGGGGGCATCCGGCGCTGCGGATCGAGTTCCGTCGGAACGAGAAGAACGTGGGCGTGCTGGGCAACCTGAACCGTTGCTTGGCGTTGGCGTCGGAGGCGGACTACTTGCACCTGCTGATGGCCGACGACCTGGTCCGGCCGACCTTTTTTGAGCGGTGCGTGCCGGAGCTGGAGGGTCTGGACAGGGAGGGGTTCTCGTACGTGCTGGACGAGAAGGTCAACCAGCACGGGCGGGTCGTGATGCCGGCCCTCCAGCGCACGGGCTCCCGGGCGCGAGTCGTGGGTGCGGACGAGTTCCTGCGTCGCCAAGCCACCTTGGAGACGATCCTGCTGCCCGGGGTGGTTTTCCGGACGCTGCGGCGTCCCGTGCCGGCGAGCTTTGGGGCCTTTCCGCAGCTTGCGGATGGCCTCTTCCTGGCGGAGCTGGCGCATCGGGGCTGGCGGGTGGTGGAGGTTCCCGAGGTGCTGTGCGGGTACCGCATCAGCACGCTCAACGCGTCGTCGCGTCACGTGTCCAGCCTGGAGACCTTCGTGCGGGACGAATGGCGGGCCATGGAACGTATCGCGGGCTGGATCCCGGAGGCGGCGTGGCGGAGGCCGTTCACGCGCGCCTTGCTGCGGCTCCGTTTCGCCGCTCGGACTGAGGTCAAGCGGCAGTTGTTCGCGGCCGCGAACCCGGCGTATGCGGCCGACGTGGACCGGGTTCGCCGCGAGGTGGCGGGGCCGCTGCTGGGTGCCGGCGGCGTGGCGGCCGTGCGCCTGCGGGACGTGGTCCGCAGGCTGCGAGGCCAACCCACGCGGCTGGCGCAATTCAAGGCGTTGCAGGAGCCGTAGGTTCCCGGGCCAGCGCTAGGCCGGGGGCAGGTAGTACTTGCGGGTGTATTCCTGGACCATGCGCCACGTCGTGTACTCGGGAGCCAACGTGGCCATGGCGCGGCGGATGCGAGCCATCCAACGCCGCGGGATGCCGTCGGCGTCCAGG
>JBJSZF010000785.1:0-3691 GCA_046090125.1 Verrucomicrobiota bacterium | reverse complement strand
GGACCGCCGACCACGCCTGCGCCAACCGCTCCGGCCACAACGGCCCCCGCACGCTTCGAGGACGTCTCGTCCGCGCTCAACCACGTCCACGTGGACGAGGACTTCGACGACTGGGCCCTCCAACCCACCCTGCCCCGTCGCCTGAGCCGCCTCGGCCCCGGGCTCGCGTGGTTCGACGTCGATGGCGACGGATGGGAGGACCTCCTCGTGGCAGGCGGCCGCGACGGGTCGCTGGGCATTCTCCGCAACCAGCAAGGCCGTTCGTGGTCCGCCGCAACCAACGCACCCAAGGCCACCGGCGACCAGTCCGCCGTGCTCGGCTGGCACGACGGCCGCGGCTCCCGTTCCATCCTCGTGTCCCTCTCCAACGCGGAATCGCCTCCCGGCACCGCTTCCCAGCTCGAGGTCTATCCCGCCGCCGATCCCGCTCGCCCCGCCTCCATCCCGCTGGGCAACCACGCGCCCGGACCCATGGTGACCACCGACGTCGATGGCGACGGCGACCTCGACCTGTGGGTCGGCGGCCGCACCCGGGCCGGTCGTTATCCGGAGGCCGTCCCGTCCCAATGGTGGCTCAACGAGGGCGGACGCCTCGTTGCGGATCCCGCGCGCAGCGCGGCCTTCGCAACCTTGTGCATGGCCACCGGAGCCTGTGCCGTGGACCTCGACCGCGACGGCGACCCCGACCTTGTCGTCGCCTGCGACTGGGGCCCCGTCCGCGTCTTCGTCAACGAGGGAACCACCTTCCGCGACGCCACCGCCTCGTGGGGATTGTCCACCAAGACCGGCCTGTGGACCGGCGTGGCCACGGGTGACTTCAACGGCGACGGCCTCCCCGACCTCGTCTGCGGCAACTGGGGGCGCAACAGCCAATACGAGCTTTACGCGCCCACGGACCTTCGGCTGTTCCATGGCGACTGGTCCGGCGACGGCGTGATCCAGATCCTGGAAGCCTGGCGCGGGGGAGCCGACTGGTGGCCCGTTCACGATCGCACGTGGTTGTCGCTGGGCATTCCCAGGGTGGCGTCGGAGTTCAAGACCCATGCGGACTTCGCGAAGGCCACCGTACCCGCCATCCTCCAGCAACTCGGCGCCACCAACGCGGCGTGGGTGGGCGCGTCGGAGTTGTCCTCGGTCGTCCTGCTCAATCGCGGCTTCACCTTCGAGGCCATCCCCTTGCCAGCGGAAGCCCAGCGCGCCCCGATGTTCTCCGTCTGCGTGGGCGACCTCGACGGCGACGGCATCCAGGACCTGTTCGGCTCCCAAAACTTCTTCGGCACGGCCTCCGACCTCACCCGCGAGGACGGCGGGTTCGGACTGGCGTTGCAAGGCCGGGGCGACGGCACCTTCGTGGCATGGGATGCAGAGGCCTCCGGGATCCGCATCCTTGGCGAGCAACGCGGGGCCGCGCTGGCCGACTTCGACCACGACGGCCGCCTCGACGTCGCCGTGGCCCAGAACCGGGGGGCCACCCGCCTCTTCCGCAACCGGTCGGCGACGCCCGGCCTGCGCGTCGCGTTGAAGGGCGGCGCGGGCAACCCCGAATGCGTGGGGGCCGAGCTGCGCCTGGAGGATGCCCAAGGACGCCTCGGGCCGATGCAAACCGTGGGCGCGGGAAGCGGGTATGGGTCCCAGGACGCGCCCGTGCGGGTCGTGACGTCCGCCCACAAAGCGGTTGCCCTCCGGGTTCGTTGGCCAAAATCTCGGGAGGTGCGTCTCCCATTGAATCCCACCGACCGCTCGGTGGAGGTCCCCGTGCCCGCCGCGCCATGAAGAGGCTTTTTCAACGAATGTGGGTCGCCGGCATGTCCACCCTGCTCATGTTGATGGGCGGGTGCGGCAAGGAACCCGCTCCCGCTCCCCAGGCGGCCCCGGCGGTCACGCTGGTGCCGCTCACCAACATGGTCCGGATCCCCGCCGGGACGTTCCAACGCATCCGCTTCCCGGTGACGTTGACGCGCGACTTCTGGATGGGCCGCTACGAGGTCACCCAGGCCGAGTTCCAGCGCGTCATGGGCACCAATCCCAGCCACTTTGCGGGGCTCAGCAACCATCCGGTGGAGAAGGTCTCCTTCGTCACGGCCAGCAACTATTGCGCGCGCATCACCGCCATTGAGCGCGAGCAAGGCCGCCTGCCTGCCACCCACGAGTACCGCCTGCCCACGGAGGCCGAGTGGGAGTACGCCTGCCGCGCCGGCAACACCAACCGCTTCCACTTCGGGCACGAGGTCGAGGCCGGCACCGCCTACGCGTGGACCGCCGAGAACTGCGACGCCACCACCCACCCGGTCGGCCTCAAGAAGCCCAATGAATGGGGCCTCCATGACATGCACGGCAACGTCTGGGAATGGTGCTCGGACTGGTTCGAGCCCTATCCGCCCAAGGCCCTCGTGGATCCCACCGGCCCACCCAGCACCGGCACCAACAAGTACAAGGTGTTCAAGGGCGGCGGATGGAACCAGGACCTCGTCTATGGCGGCGCGTCCAGCCGCTTCATGATGCCCCCCGCCAGCGGCATCCACTTCGTCGGCTTCCGCGTCGTCCTCGCCCCGAGATAGGAACGTCAGCCCCGGGTCTCGTCCACGATGCGCCGGACGATCGATCGGGTGCTGCTGTCGGGTCGAAACCCGGCCAGTCTTTCCAGCTTCCGGAGGTCGGGCCGACGACGGGGCATGTCCTGGAATCCCGCCTTGAATGCTTGGTCGTAGGGCAGCAGCTCGATCTGCGAGCGGGACGGGCATTCCTCAAGGACGACGCGCGCGAGTTCGAGAATCGAGGTCTCGTCGTCGTTGCCGACGTTCACCACCTGCCCATTGGCGGCGGGCGCGCGATGCAACCGCAGGAGCGCCTCCACGGTGTCGGCCACGTGGCACAGGCAGCGGGTCTGGCGCCCGTCGCCGTGCACGCGGAGCGGCTGGCCCGCGCGCGCGGCCTCGATGAAGCGCGGCAACACCATGCCCCAGCGCCCCGTTTGGCGCGGGCCAACGATGTTGAAGAGCCGGGTGATCACCACGGGCAACCCATGCTCGGCGTGGCAGGCCAGCACGAGGAACTCATCGAGCAGCTTGCTGCTCGCATAACTCCAACGCGAAAGGTGCGGCGGCCCGATCAGCAGGTCGTCCTCCTCCGAGAACCAGGGCTTGTCGCTCCGCCCATAGACCTCGGAGGTTGACGTGAACACCACGGGCGTCAGCGACGGAACCGCCGCGTCCAGGATGGCCTGGGTCTCCCGGAGGTTGGTCTCGATGCAACGGCGCGGTTGCGACACGACCAACTCGACGCCCACGGTGGCGGCGAGGTGGAACACGGCGCGCGCACCCGCCACGTCGCGCGCCAGGTCCGGGTGCCGGGACACGGAGGACTCGACGACGGACTGGCCGGGATGGTCCCGGAACGCGGCCAGGTTGGACCACTGGCCGGTACTGACGTCGTCGATGACGCGGACCGGGTGCCCCTCATGGAGGAGACGCTCGACGAGGTGGGAGCCGATGAAGCCCGCGCCGCCCGTGACGATGAAGGGCCTGGTGTCCATGGAGGTTGGGATGAGGGCTGCTCACCGGGGAACAAAACGCCCGCCGACGTCGGATGCGTGCGGCGGGCGGCCGTGACGTGGCCCGGGCTGCCTTGAAGGGGGGGCCTGCGTTAGAGGCGCTTGATGGACACGTTGCGGAACGACACGGGATCGTTGTGG
>JBJSZF010000784.1:0-1347 GCA_046090125.1 Verrucomicrobiota bacterium | reverse complement strand
TTCCCTGCAAATCCCGCTCCAGGTTTCCTGCCTGCCTTGTCCGCTTGCGGGGCGCGTCCGCCAGCCGCCGCGCGATGCGTCGGCCATTCTCCAGCAGGTGCCGCAGCCGCACCGCAGGAGCCAGCACCGCCCGCACCGCGTCACGCGCCTCGATGAACGCCCTCCATCGGCTCTCGTCCGCCCCGGGGGTCTCCCCAGGGGGAAAAAAAACGCGCCTCCATCATCGCGCGCTCGATGAGCAGCGCCGTCAGGATCTTCGCCTGCATCCACGCCTTGGCCGACGCGTCGTCGCTCTTGGGCACGTGCCCCAGTCCCAGCAGGCTCTTGAGGCGCTTGAACACCAGCTCCACCTGCCACCGGCTCCGGTACATCCCCAGCACCGACCCCGTCGGCAAGTCCTCGCGCGGCGGCGTCGCCAGCACCAGCACGTACTCCGTCAGCTCCAGGCTCCGCACGTCCGCCTCCGTCTGGTTCTTCTGCGCCTTCCTCAGCGACTTCCTCCTCGAACGCTCCGCCGCCACGCGGCCCTTGCGCCGGGCGCACAGCCTCAGGGCGTGGCTCCGGCCGCCGTGCTCGAAGGACACCGCCCACTCGGCCTCCTCGCCCACCCGCAGGCGCCGCAGCGCGGGCAACGGGTCGAACGCCACGCCATCCGGCCCCACCAGGGGAAACAGCGCATGGTTCCAGCGCACGACCGCGTGCGCCCCGGCCGCCAGAACGTGCGCGACCCCCGCCCGGTGGCTGTAGCCCCGGTCGGCGAGCACCAGCTCCCGGGGCCTGAAGGCAAAGCGCCCGAGCTTCTCGCCGCCGCCGGAGTCGGTCAGCTCGTAGTGGTCGCAGGCCATCTCGGGTAGCCGCAGGCTGTAGTGGATGCGCCAGCTGCTTCCCTTGGCCCCGGGCTCGACGACCTCGGTGGCGTCGATGACGCGGACGCCGGCCGGCCACCGCACGGCCCATGGGCCGAGCATCCCGCGCTGCTCCTGCAACAGGTGGCCGGTGAGGGATCGCAGCCAGGGCTCGGCGCACCTCAGCCGCTTGAAGAGGGCGACGCTGCTGACGTGGGCGAGTCCGAGCTCGGCGGCGCGCGCGACGGTTTGCTTGAGGGAAAGCCCGCCCGCGACGTGCATGAGGAACAAGCGCAGCCACAGGCTGGGGTCCTGGAGCCCCCGTGCCCGCCGGATGAAGCGGTGTTCCCGGGCGAGGTGCTCGAGGTTGTCGGGGAGCCAGGAGGCGAGGATTTCCCATTCTTCGGGCAACGCGTCGTGTGCCATGGCCCGAGCCTGCCGCACGGGCTGGGCGCGACAAGGATTTTAGGTTAACGCGTATGGGGGACCCGGCCTACAGCCG
>JBJSZF010000783.1:0-1802 GCA_046090125.1 Verrucomicrobiota bacterium | reverse complement strand
GTGTCGGGGATCGATGGGTAGGCAACGGCGCTTCTCCCTGTCGTCGCCAGTGAGGAAAAACCTCACTCGATGAGACACCGACGTATGGGCATCCTTTCCCTACGAAAGCACGCCGAAAAGCACGTCAAACGATACCGGGCCTCGGGATCCACGGTGCACCCGCATGGGTGCCCGGATCTCTGACCAACGGGAGGATTGGCGTGGGTCTGGGACAATTTCCCATGTCGCCTTGATGAACGGCACTCCCTTTCCGAGAAATCCCGAGGCCAGACCATGAACCCGACCCCAACCGGATCGCCCTCCAGAAGGGAAGAGCGCTGGCAGCGGCGCCTCGAGTCGGAACGTCGCCGTCGCGAACGGGCGGAGGCGGAATTGCATGCCTTGCGGGATCGGTTCCGCCTGTTCCTCGAACATGCTCCGATGCCAGCCTTCATCCGGGATGAGCGGGGGCGTCATGTGTACGGCAACAAGCCCTGGGCCGCCCAATTCGATCGTCCGCTGGACGAGTTGCTCGGCAGGACGAATTGGGAACTCTTTCCTAAGGAGACGGCCTTGGTCTTTGAGACCAGCGACCACGCGGCCCGGGAACGGGGCGAGGTGAGTGGATTGCTGGAATCCGGCATCGCCCCGGATGGCAAGCGCCACTGGTGGAAGGTCTTCAAGTTTCCCCTCCCGGGCGAAGAGGGTGGGACCTGGATTGGGGGGCTGGCGCTGGATGTCAGTGACCTGGTCCATGCCACCGCACGGCTCGCCAGTTTCGAGCACGACCTTGCCGCCGGCCGGCTCGTTTCCGAGGCGCCCCAGGGCGATCCGGGCGTGCTTCAGCGGCTGCCTCCCCGCCTCCGTCAGGTCCTGGAGCTGCTGGCCGCGGGTTGGACCATCAAGGAAATCGCCGGTCGCCTGGGCATCAGCCAGAAGACCGCAGAGGCCCATCGCACAAAGCTGCTGCAACGGCTCGGACTGCGCAGTGTCGTGGAGGCCACCCGCTTCTACGTCGAGCACCGATCGCATCTGCCAACCCATCACGCTGGATCCACCGAATCACCATGCCCCTGACCCCTGAACCCTCTCCCAGGTATTCCGCCGCGCGCTTTGCGGCTGCCGGGATCGCTGCCGTCTGTCTGTCGGTCCCATGCCTGCTGCAGGGGGCCGGGCCCTCCGCGACTCCCGGGTCGGCCGGAGCTTCGACGAACGCTATTGAACGCGTGGCCCCACCCACGATCTACAGTGCTCCAGTCGACCGGTTCCGCTTTGGCGCCTATGGGCCCGGCGTGGTCTCGAATCCGGCGTTCTACCCGATCCCCCAGGATGCCGTGACCCGCGACACCTACCTGCGTTGGATGGAGGAGATGGATCTGTTCCGGCTTGTCGACACGCCCAAGGCAGGTCTTTCGGGTCCGCAGCGGTTCCTGCCGGTGCTCGTGAAGTACATTCAGACCGGGGAGCGACGCCAGGGCTTGGCCCTCATCACCATGCTGAAGGATTGGCACCGGGCGATGCGGGAGGAGGTGGCCCAGAGGGGCTGGACCGAGCAGTTCATCGAGGAACCGTGCTTCATCCCGCTCTACCGGAAACACCTGATCGCGGGCGGCCTGATGAAGGAGGACGAGGCGTGGTTCCGCGACCTCTGGCTGGACTACTGCCGCAACATCCATGTCTGGGGCTCGAAGCCCACCGAGTGGCGTGGGGGCTGCCATCGCTCGATGCCCGAGGCGCTGATGAAGGGGTTGGCCGCGAAGTGGTATCCAGACGTCCCGGAGGCGGCCCACTGGCGGCGGTATGCCGAGCTGGGCTTCAACGAC
>JBJSZF010000782.1:0-12260 GCA_046090125.1 Verrucomicrobiota bacterium | reverse complement strand
GCAGGTGCCCGGTGCGCGGGGCGAGGGCACCAACGACGTGCCGACGCTGACCGTGTTTCTTCCGGAGCCGGGCCGTGGCGATGGCAGCGCCATGGTGATTTGCCCCGGGGGCGGCTATGGCGGCCTGGCATCGCACGAGGGCCGGGACTACGCGCTGTTCCTGAACCGCGAGGGGATGGCGTGCTTCGTCTTGAAGTATCGACTGGGCAGCCATGGGTACCGGCACCCTTCGATGCTCCAGGACGCGGCGCGGGCGGTTCGGCTCGTCCGTTCCCGGGCCGCCGAGTGGGGCGTGGATCGCGAGCGCATCGGCATCATGGGCAGCAGCGCGGGCGGGCACCTCGCCTCGACGTTGTTGACCCATTTCGACGCCGGGCAACCGGGCGCGGCGGATGCCGTGGAACGTCAAAGCAGCCGTCCTTCCTTGGGCGTGTTGTGCTATCCCGTGATCACCCTGGGCTCCTTCACACACCAAGGTTCCAAGCGCAACCTGCTTGGCCCCGACCCCGACCCCGCGCTGGTGGAGAACCTCAGCAACGAGCGGCAGGTGCGGAAGGACGGCCCTCCCGTGTTCATCTGGCACACGGTGGAGGACACGGCCGTCCCGGTGGAGAACGCGTTGCTCTTTGCCGATGGCCTCCGAAGGGCGGGCGTGCCCTTTGACCTTCACGTGTATGAGAAGGGGCGCCACGGGATGGGCCTGCGGGCCCGTCCGCCGGCATTCGAGAACCCGCACCCCTGGGCGCGTGACCTGGTGTTTTGGATGAAGGACCGTGGCTTCTTGAAGTAGGTCGCCCCCCGTGGCTGGGAGGGAGACGTGGCCGGAGAGTCGGCGTGCGAGGTGCCTGGGCGGGTCCGCGCCGCGCGCCTGAAGGGGGGCTTCGAGGACGCGAGGGTCAGCCGACGACAGGCTTGCCGCGGTATTGGGTGGGCGACTTGCCCATGATGCGGCGGAAGACGCGGTTGAAGTGGGTGAGGGATTGGAATCCCACCTCGTAGGCGATCTCCGAGACGCGCAGGTGCGGGTTGAGGAGGAGTTCCTTGGCCCGTTCGATGCGCATGCGGGACACGTAGTCGGTGAAGTGGATGCCGGCATGCTTGCGGAAGCTCTTGCAGAAGTAGAACCGGCTCATGTGCACGGCCTTGGCAACATCTCCGAGGGCGATGTCCTCCGAGAGGTGCTCGGCGATGTAGGCCTTGGCGCGGGTGATGGCGGGCGGCTCGGCATTGGCCTGGCGGATGGCGAGCTGGTTCGATGCGGCGGAGAGCTGGGACGCAAAGTGCGCGAGCAACTCCACGGCTCCTTGGTACTGGCGCCGGGTCATCTTGGGGGACTGGAACCATGCCTGCTCCAGCACCGCGCGATCGCCCGGAACCCCCATGGCGTCGAGGCGCGCCCGGACCCGGGCGAAGCTGGCCTTGGTGGGTTCCTTGAGCGCCACCTGCCCCGTCTGCAAGTGGCCGATGACCCGGTCGCCCACGCGCACGGGAACCGCCGAGTCCGAAAGCCCTGCGAAGCACGACGTGGTCACGGGCTTCGCGGACGCGTTGCTGGACAATTCCTGCTGCACTTGCAGGCAGGCGGCACAACTGCGGCTGTGGGCGGCCATTAGCGCGCAGAATGGGTTTTGGTGGCGGTTGTCCTTCTGGGCGACCTGCCACGCGTCCGGGGTCCGCAGCGTCAACGGAAGGCCGGTCGCCTCCCCGAACGCGCGCTCGTAGCCCCGGTAGAGGTCCGACTGTGCCATGGTTTCCAGGATGTTGTCTTGGTGGTGCATGTTGTCCCTTTCTTGCGATGCCAACGGCAATTTAGGGATGGCGGCCCGTCTCCGGTAGCCGGGGCAACCCCGAGCCCGGGTGATGGAGCCGCCCGAGCGGGGTCGGGGAATCCCTGATGCTCCGCCTCGGAGCAACTGGCAAGGGCATGGACGGCGTAACGGCGGGGGTGTCACGATCTGTCGGTCCCGTCGGATCAGGGAACGGCAGCGCTGTGCCAGCTTTGGGAGGTTGATGGTCATGCCCATGCCATGGGGGGGGAATGCGGGGAGTGCGGCAGGTCGGTGTGCCGGGTATTCGGTGTCCACGGGGCAGAAGCCCAAGTGACGGCTGGCCGGCGGGCTACAACGCGGAGGCAAACTCCACGGCGCGGCGCTCGGACCAGTAGGTGTCGGAGCCGAGGGAGACGAATCCGACGTGGCCGCCGTGACGCGGGGCTTCAAGATGGAAGTGGGGGTTGGCGTCGGCGGCGGCGTGAGGGAAGCAGGCCTCGGAGAGGAAGGGGTCGTCCTGGGCGTTGACGAGGAGGGCGGGGACGCGGATGCCGTCGAGGTAGGCGTTGCTGCTGCTCCGGGCCCAATAGTCCTCGGCGTTGAGAAAGCCGTGGAGGGGCGCGGTATAGCGCTCGTCGAAGGCGCGGAAGTCCCTGATGTCGGAATAGCCCTCGAGGGAGACCTCGCCGGGGAACTGCCGAGCCTTGAGGGCCATGCGGGCGCCGAGGTCGGAGAGGAAGCGCCGCATGTAGAGCTTGTTCTCGAGTCGGCCCATGCGGTCGGCGGAGCCGCGCAGGTCCGTGGGGACGGAGAACGCGACGCCGCCGACGACGGGCCGTGGGAGGTCGCCGGCGCGTTCGCCGAGGTACTTGAGGGTGAGGTTGCCGCCGAGGCTGAACCCGACGGCGACGAGCTTCTCGAACCGGCCACAGGCGAGGACGGCGTCGATGACCTCGGCGAGGTCAGACGAGGAGCCGCTGTGGGTGAACTTGAGGAGGCGATTGGGCTCGCCGGAGCAACCGCGGAAGTTCCAGGCGACGACGTCCCAGCCGGCGGCGTTGAAGGCGCGGGCCATTCCGAGGACGTAGGGGCGCCGCGAATGGCCCTCGAGCCCGTGGGAGATGACGGCGACACGGCGCGCACCCACTGGGGCGATGTCCACGTCTAGGAAGTCGCCGTCGGCGAGGTCGATGCGCCGACGGTGGTAGGGGAGGTCGGGGACGCGCCGGCGCAGGGTGGGGAAGACCGTTTGCGCGTGCCCGTCGCGGAGGAGGCGCGGGGCGACGTAGGAGGATGGCTCGACGCGTGGCAAGGGCGTCCTATTGCCAGGGTGCGACGGATTCGAGGCCCCAGACGTCGGCGAGGGGTTGGCGCTTGCGGACGACGGCGGCCTTGCGGCCGTGGACGAGGACCTCGGCGGCGAGGGGGCGGGAGTTGTAGGTGGAGCCCATGACGGAGCCGTAGGCGCCGGCGCTCATGAAGGCGAGGAGGCCGCCCTCGCCGACCTTGGGCAGGGGACGGTCCTTGGCGAAGGTGTCGCCGGACTCGCAGATGGGGCCGACGACGTCGGAGGGGATGGTGGCTCCGCCCTTGCGGGTGACGGGGACGATTTCGTGGTAGGAGTCGTAGAAGGCGGGGCGGATGAGGTCGTTCATGGCGGCATCGACGATGACGAAGTTCTTCTTGCCGGTCTTCTTGATGTATTCGACGCGGGCGAGGAGGACGCCGGCGTTGCCGCTGAGGAAGCGGCCGGGCTCGAGGAGGATGCGGAGGCCGAGGGGGCGGAGGAGGGGGACGAGCTCCGCGGCGTAGGAGGCTGGGGTGAGGATGCCCTTGCTGGCGGGGCTGGCCCACCAGTCGGCGGAGCCGGAGGCGAGGGCGTCCTTGTAGATGATGCCGATGCCGCCGCCGATGCTGAGGAACTCGAGGCCGTGGCGGGTGGCGAGCTTGGAGGCGAGGGGGGCCACCTTTTGAACGGCCTCGCGGAAGGGGCGGACGTCGGTGAGCTGGGAGCCGATGTGCATCTGGAGGCCGCGGAGGCGCAGGTTGGGGAGCTTGGCGGCGCGGGCATAGACCTTCTCGATGGACTCGAAGGCGATGCCGAACTTGTTCTCGTAGGTGCCGGTGGTGATTTTCGCGTGGGTGTGGGCGTCCACGTTGGGGTTCACGCGGACGGCGACGGGGGCGATCTTGCGGAGGCGGGTGGCGACCTTGGAGATGCGCTGGAGCTCGGGCTCGGACTCGACGTTGAAGGAGTAGATGCCCTGGCGGAGGGCGTAGGCGATCTCGTCCTCGGTCTTGCCGACGCCGGCGAAGACGCACCGGGCGGGGTCGCCGCCGGCCGCAATGGTCCGCGCGAGCTCGCCGGCGCTGACGACGTCGAACCCGCTGCCGAGGCCGGCGAGGGTGCGGATGACGGCGAGGTTGGAGTTGGACTTCATGGCGAAGCAGACGAGGCGGTCCAGGGGCTCGAGCGCGCCGTGCAGCTTGCGGTAGTGGTCCGTGAGCGTGGCTTGCGAGTACACGTACAGCGGCGTGCCGTGCTTCCGGGCCAACGAGGCGAGGGACACGTCCTCGCAGAACAGCTCCTTCCCGACGTAGCGAAACGAATGCATCGGGGCGGAGCGTGCCAAAGGGCGGGAGGAGGGGGCAAGCGGCGCGCCGACGCCATGACAGGAGCCCGGGGCGGGCGGGCACGCGATGGATTGGGCGGTTGCCCCGGGGCGGGGAAGTTGGCTAGAACCTTTGCCCGTGCCGCAACAGCACACCCTCAAGAGTCCGGCCACCTTCAGCGGGATTGGCCTTCACGGTGGAAACAAGGTCAGCCTGGCGCTGCTTCCGGCCCCGGCGGGCCATGGCGTGCGCTTTCGGCGCGTGGATCTCGAAGGCAGGCCGGAGATCGAGGCGCGGGCCGAGCTGGTGGGGGATACGCAGCGCTCGACGACGCTGGCGAAGGGGTCGGTGAAGGTCCACACGGTGGAGCACGTGCTGGCGGCGCTGGCGGGCGCGGGGGTGCACAACGCGGTGGTGGAGCTGGACGCCAACGAGCCGCCGATCGCCGACGGCTCCGCGCGAGAGTTTGCGCGCATCATCCGCGAGGCGGGCACGGTCGCGCAGGCCGAGGCGTTGGAGCCGTACAAGGTCACGGCGCCCATCGAGATCACGCTGGGGGAGACCTACATGGCCGTGTTCCCGCACGACACGTTCAAGGTCACGTGCACGAGCGCGGACAAGGGCGGGCGCTTCACCCAGTTCTTCAGCACGGAGGTCAACCCGTCCACGTGGGACAAGGAGATCTCGCACGCGCGGACGTTTTGCTTCCTGGAGGAGATCGAGTTCCTGATCCGCAACGGCCTGATCAAGGGCGGCTCGTTGGAGAACGCGATCGTGATCCGCGACGACGCCATCCTGACGAACGAGCCGTTGCGCTACCCCGAGGAGTTTGTCCGGCACAAGATCCTGGACATCATCGGCGACCTGTCGCTCGTGGGCCGGCCGCTGCTGGCGCACGTGATCGCGGTGCGCCCCAGCCACAAGGCCAACACGGAGCTGGCCAAGGCGATCGTCGCGCAGATGCGACGCCCCATCGAGGCGGCCCAGACGTTCGCCCCGCCCCCGGCGGCGGCCAGCCCGGCGCTTCCCGCGCCGTCGCCTGCCGTCACGCCCGAGCGCGCCCCGGAGAAGCGTTCCACGGCGGCTACGGCCGGAGCGGGTGCGGGGCAGGCGAATGCATCGGCCGTGGCCCACAATCCGGACGCCCCGGAGCTGGTGATCCGGGACGGGGCGACGCTGGACATCATGCAAGTGATGCGGTTGCTGCCGCACCGGCCGCCTTTCCTGATGGTGGACCGGGTGACCAAGATCGAGGGCAACAAGATCGTGGCGCTCAAGCAGGTGACGATGGGCGAGCCGCACTTCGAGGGGCACTTCCCGGGCCACCCGATCATGCCGGGGGTGCTGCAGCTCGAGGCAATGGCGCAGGTGGCGGGCATCCTGATGATGCGGCAGGCGGAGAACTCGGGGAAACTCGCGTACTTCATGTCGGCCGAGGACGTGAAGTGGCGCAAGCCGGTGCGGCCGGGCGACTCGTTGGTGATCGAGGTCGAGATGACGAAGGCGCGCGGCAAGATCGGGAAGGCTCGCGGCGTGTGTTCCGTGGATGGCGAGACGGTATCCGAGGCCAACGTGACCTTCATGTTGATTGACCGCTGATACCGCCATGTCCCAGATCCATTCCACGGCCATCATCCATCCCGGCGCGGTCCTTGGGGAAGGCTGCGAGGTGGGCCCCTACGCCATCCTTGGGCCGCACGTCGTGCTCGGGGCCGGATGCCGCATCCATGGCCATGCCGTTGTGGACGGGCACACCACGATGGGGGCGGGCAATGAGGTATTCCCGTTCGCTTGCATCGGGGGCAAGACGCAGGACCTGAAGCACAAGGGCGGGGTCACCTTCCTTCGGGTGGGTGACCACAATGTGTTCCGCGAGTGCTGCACCGTGCATGCGGGCACGGCCGAGGGCGCCTGCACCACCGTGGGGTCGCGCAACCACTTCCTCGCCACGACGCACATCGCGCACGACTGCCAAGTGGGGAACCACGTCATCATGTCCAACCTGGCCGCCATCGCGGGGCATGTCGTGGTGGAGGATCACGCGGTGCTGGGCGGGATGGCGGCCGTCCACCAGTTCGTGCGCATCGGCCGGTACTCGATGGTGGGTGGTTGCAGCAAGGTGGTGCAGGACGTCCCCCCGTTCATGATGGTGGATGGGAACCCCGGGGAGACGCGCTTCGTGAACAAGGTGGGGCTCGAGCGGGGTGGGTTTTCCGAGGACGCCATCGCCACGTTGACCAAGGCCTACAAGATCCTGTTCCGGTCCGGCTTGACCACCGCCAAGGCGCTGGAGCGCATCGAGGCGGAGCTGGATCCGACGCCCGAGATCCGCCACCTCGCCGAGTTTGCGCGCGCCAGCCAACGCGGGTTGACCAAGTAACGCACCCGCCGTCGCGCCCCCCCCTGTGGCTGCCGGGGGATCCCACGCGCCGGAGTCCGGCCGGGCCACGTCCGGAGGCCGGGGATTTCCCGGCCCATTTCAGGCGTTCCCTCAACGCTCGCGGCGCGGCACGATGACCCGCGCGAGGAACCACGATGGATGAAGGACGTGCAAGGGGAGCCAGCAGACCGAGCCCAGTTCCCGGTGGGGCCGGTCCCGCGCTCGGTTCCGGATCCGCGGGCGATGGCTGGGCCCGGCCTTGGGCCTGGGCTTGCGTTTGGCGGGCGGGGTTTGCCTCGTTGGTCGCCTCCATGCTGGTCGAGGCGGGTGAGTGGCAGGGACGACCCTGGGGACGCATGCGGGCCGTGGATGCGTTGGTCTCGCGTGGGCCCGCGCCCGGCCTGTCGCGCATGGAGCCTGCGTCCACCGGCGTGACCTTCACCAACCGCCTGTCGCTGGAGCGCCAAACCACCAACCAAATCTACCTCAACGGATCCGGCCTCGCCCTCGGCGATATCGACGGCGATGGACGCCCGGACCTGTTCATGGCCGGGCTCGACGGTGGCAGCATCCTGTACCGGAACCTTGGCGGCTGGCGCTTCCAAGATGTCACCGTCGCCAGCGGTTCCCCGGCCTCCGGGCTCGACGCGACGGGCGCGGCCTTCGTCGATGTCGAAGGCGACGGCGACCTGGACCTCATCGTCAACTCCGTCGGGGGCGGCACGGTCGTCCACCTCAACGATGGCAAGGGGCGCTTCATCAAGTCCGCCCTCCTCAACCCCGGCAAGGGCGGCATGTCCCTCGCGCTGGCCGACTACGACGGCGACGGGTTCCTCGACCTTTACGTGGCCAACTACCGCACCGTCACCCTCCGCGACCAGCCGCAGACCCAGTTCCGCGTCGTGCCCGTCAACGGCGTCCCCACCATCACCGCCGTCAACGGCCGTCCCACGACCGAGCCCGACCTGGAGGGACGTTTCACCTACACCCCGGCCGGTGGCATCGCCGAGCACGGCGAACAGGACGTCCTGTACCGGAACGACGGAAAGGGCGGTTTCACTCCCGTCGGTCCCGAAGCCGGCGTCTTCCTGGACGCCGAGGGCAAGCCCGACCTCGCGCCGCGCCATGACTGGGGATTGTCCGTCCTGTTTCGCGACCTCAACGGCGACGGACGGCCGGACCTTTACGTGTGCAACGACTTCGACTCCGTGGACCGCATCTGGATCCACGACGGCAAGGGTCGCTTCCGGCCGGCGACCCCGCGGGAGTTCCGCAACACGTCCAAGTTCTCCATGGGCGTGGACGTCGCCGACATCGACCGCGACGGCCGCGACGACGTGTTCGTCCTCGACATGCTGAGCCGGAGCCATGCCGTGCGGCTGACGCGCATGGACAAGAGCATGGAAGCCACCCCGCCCGGCCAGCCCATGCGCCGCGTCCAGCTCGGCCGCAACACCCTCCACCACGCCCGCCCCGACGGCACGTTCGCCGAGATCGCATGGTTCGCGGGAGTCGCCGCCACCGAATGGTCCTGGACGCCGTTGTTCCTCGACGTGGACCTCGACGGATTCGAGGACCTGCTCGTCACCGCCGGGCACGGGCGCGACGACATGGACACCGACCAAGGCCTCGCCCTCCAAGCCATGCGCAAGTCGCGCCGCATGACCCCGGCCGAGCACCTTGCCCTGCGGAAGTCCACGCCCGCGCTCCCCGCGCCCCGCCAAGTCCATCGCAACTTGGGCGGCCATCGCTTCGCCGAGGTTGGGCGCGACTGGGGCTTCGACCACGTCGGCGTCGCCCATGGCATGGCCGCCGCCGACCTCGATGGCGACGGCGACCTAGACGTCGTGGTCAATGACCTCAATGGCGCCGCCTCGCTCTACCGCAATAACGCCCTGTCCCCGCGCGTCCTCGTCCGCCTCAAGGGCTCCGGCCCCAACTCCCGCGGCGTCGGCGCGCGCGTCGTCGTCCGCGCGCCCGGCCTGCCCGTGCAATCCCAGGAGATCCTCGCCGGCGGCCGTTACCTCTCCTCCGACGACCCCGCCCGCGCCTTCGCGGCCGGCACCTCCGCCGAGGGCGTCGAGGTCGAGGTCCGGTGGCCCTCCGGCAAGGTCTCGCTCGTGTCCAAGGTTCCGCCCAACTCCGAGGTGGAAATCGACGAGGCCAAGGCGGGAAGCGGCACCAGCGTCAGCACCAGCACCAGCAACGGCACCAGCGCCAGCACCAGCACCAGCAACGGCACCAGCGGCAGCGGCGGCGGCGGCGGCGGCGGCGGCGGCGGCGGCGGCGGGAGGCCGTGGTTTCGCGAGGTGCCGGTGGCCCACGAGCATCGGGCGGAGGCCTTCGACGACTTCGCGCGGCAACCGTTGTTGCCACGACGCTTGTCCGGGCTCGGGCCGGGCGTGGGCTGGATCGACGTCGATGGCGACGGACGCGAGGACGTCGTGGTGGCGGCGGGGCGCGGCGGTTCGGCGGGATTCCTTCGAAACAACGGGAAGGGCGGGTTCGACTGGGTGGAGGGACCCGCTGCGCCGCGGGAGCAATGGGCGGTGGCGGCTTTGCCTGCGGGGGACGGCCGGGCGCGGGTTGTAGCGACGTCATCGAACTATAGGGACGACTCGAATGCCGGCGGCGGGCTCGAGGAACGGGCGGCCGACGGGTCGTGGGAGCCGACGTTGCGCGGGCCGTGGTCGAGCGCGGGCGCGGTGGCGTTGGCGGACGTGGATGGTGACGGGCGGCTGGAGGCGTTCGTGGGCTCGCGGGTGCGCGCGGGGCGGTATCCGGAGTCGGACGGGTCGCGGATCGCGCGTCGCGTGGGCGGCGAGTGGCGCGTGGACGAGGCGGCGTCGGCCCCGCTGAAGGACGTGGGGATGGTGACGGGCGCGACCTGGACGGACATCGATGGGGACGGGTGGGTGGACTTGGTGGTGGCGACGGAGTGGGGTCCGCTCCGGGCGTTTCGCAACGTGAAGGGCAAGCTGGAGGCGGCGGACGTGGGGTTGGGGAATCTGTTGGGTTGGTGGAACGGGGTGACGTCGGGGGACTTCGACGGGGACGGGCGGATGGACTTGGTGGCGTCGAACTGGGGGACGAACACGCGTCATGGGAAGGCGCGGCTGCATTGGGGGGATTTCTCGGGGCAGGGTCAGGTGGAGTTGGTGGAGGCGGAGGAGGAGGGCGGGAGGTGGTGGCCGACGCGGGACCTGGAGACGCTGGGGCGTGTGATGCCGTGGGTGCGGGAGAAGCACGCGACGCATCGGGAACATGCGCTGGCGACGGTGGAGGGGCTGTTGCAGGGCAGGGGAGGCGGGGTGCTGGAGGTGAACTGGCTGGAGACGAGCGTGTTCCTGAACCGGGGCGGGCGCTACGACCTGGCGCGGTTGCCGGCGGAGGCGCAGTGGGGCGTTGGGTTTGGGGTGAGCGTCGGGGACGCGGACGGGGACGGGCGCGAGGATGTGTTTTTGGCGCAGAACTTCTTCGGTGTGGGGTTGCAGGAGTCGCGGAGCGACGCGGGGCGCGGGTTGTGGTTGAAGGGGGATGGGAAGGGCGGGTTCGCGGCGGTGGATGCCGGGGTGAGCGGGGTGGAGGTGTACGGGGAGGGACGCGGGAGTGCGTTGGCTGATTTCGACGGGGACGGACGGGTGGACTTGGTGGTGGGGCAGCATGGGTGGGGGACGCGGGTGTATCGGAACGAGGGCGCGAAGGCGGGGTTGCGGGTGCGGTTGAAGGGGCCGCAGGAAGGGGGCGGGGCGTTGGGGGCGCGCGTGCGGGTGGAGTACGAGGGCGGTCGCCGGGGCCCGGCGCGGGAGGTGCATGGGGGGAGCGGTTACTGGAGCCAGGACGGCGGGGTGATGGCGCTGGGGTTGGAGGGGGAGCCGCGCTGGGTGTGGGTGGGATGGCCCGGGGGCCAGGAGAGCCGAATGGCGGTGCCGCCGGGCGCGCGCGAGGTGCGGGTGGAGTAGGGGTAGTACTCAATGGTTGCAGCAGGGGAAGCCGCGCCTGAGCGGCATCGCTCTTCCATCCCCCTTCTCCTTGGCGTGCACCGAAATCCTGTTCGGGACAGGACGCGGGGTTGAACCTTTCCTTGATGTTGCAAGGATGTCGCCATGCGTTTCCCGGTGACCTTGGTGAGCCGTTCGATGGGGCTTGCGCTGGCGTTGGTGGGGTTGAGCGGGACCGTTGCGCCCCGAGTCGCGGCTGCGGCCGGGGAGGGCACGGTGCAGTTCAATCGCGACGTGCGGCCGATCCTGTCGGACCAGTGTTTTGCGTGCCATGGGTTCGACGCCAAGAAGCGAAAGGCAGGGCTGCGTCTGGACGTGGCGGAGGGCGCGTTCGCGCCGAACAAGGAGGGCCGCGTGGCGATCAAGCCCGGCGACCTTGCGGGAAGCGAGCTGTGGAAGCGGATTGAGTCGAGGGACCCGGACGACGTGATGCCGCCGCCGGAGACGCACAAGGCGGTGTCGGCGGAGCAGAAGGCGGTGTTGCGACGCTGGATCGAGCAGGGGGCGCGGTACCAGAGGCATTGGTCGCTGGAGACGCCGACGCGGCCGCCATTGCCTTCGGTGGGGACGGCGCATCCGGTGGACCGGTTCATCCGGGACCGGTTGGCGCGCGAGGGGCTGAAACCGGCGGCCGAGGTGGACGCGCGGACGTTGGCGCGGCGGGTGACGTTGGACCTGACGGGATTACCGCCGACGCCGTCCGAGGTGGCGCGCTTCGTGTCGGACACGGAGCCGGGGGCGTACGATCGGTTGGTGGACCGGTTGCTGGCGTCGCCGCGCTACGGCGAGCGCATGGCGCGGTTGTGGCTGGACGTGGCGCGGTACGCGGACACGCACGGGCTGCACCTGGACAACGAGCGGCAGATGTGGGCCTACCGCGACTGGGTGGTGCGGGCGTTCAACCGCAACCAGCGTTTCGACGAGTTCACGCGGGACCAGTTGGCGGGGGACTTGGTGGAATCGCCGACGCTCGACCAGTGGATCGCGACGGGGTTCAACCGTTGCAACGTGACGACGAGCGAGGGCGGGTCCATCGACGCGGAGTTCGTGTTCCGGTACGCGGTGGACCGCACGGCGACGGCGGTGCAGGCGTGGATGGGGCTGACGGCGGGGTGCGCCGTGTGCCATGACCACAAGTTCGACCCGATCTCGGCGCGCGAGTTCTACTCGATGTACGCGTTCTTCCACAGCGCGGCGGACCCGGCGATGGACGGCAACGCGTTGCTGACGCCGCCGGTGTTGAAGCTGCCGACGCCAGAGGAGAAGGCTCGCATGGACGCATTGGAGGCGGAGGTTCGCGCGGCCGAGGAGGCGTTGATGGCCAAGGCCCGCAGCCATCCCTACGCGGACCCTGCCGACGCCACCCCCCGCCCCGAGCCCAAGGAGGTGGACGTGTCGTGGGTGGATGATGATGTGCCGTCGGGTTGGAAGATCTCGGCCAGCCCGGGGGCGGCTTCGCGCTGGGCAACTAAGGAGGATGGAATGACGCCCCGGCGC
>JBJSZF010000781.1:0-4808 GCA_046090125.1 Verrucomicrobiota bacterium | reverse complement strand
GAGCGGCCGGGACGACGACGGGCTACTGCAAGGCCTCGAACACCTTGCCGACCATGTCCTTGCCGGGCTTGAGGGTCTTGGCACCCGGGGTCCACTTGGCGGGGCACGCCTCCGAGGGATGCGCGGCGAGGTACACGCAGGCCTCCATCTTGCGCAGCAACTCGTCCGCGTTGCGGCCCACGTTGTAGAAGTTGACCTCGCTGGCCACCAGGAGGCCCGACGGATTGATGAGGAACGTTCCCCGCAACGCGAGGCCCGTCTTCTCGTCGTACACGCCCATGAGCCGGGACACGGTGCCGGTGGGGTCGGCCGCCAGCGTGTACTTCACGCCCGCGAGGAGCTTCTCCGACTGGAGCCACGCGAAGTGGGCGAACTTGGTGTCGGTGGAAACGCCCACGACCTCGGCCCCGAGGCTCTTGAGGGCCTCGTGCTTCGCCGCGAGGTCCGCCAGCTCGGTGGGGCACACGAACGTGAAGTCCGCAGGGTAGAAGACGAGGATGGTCCAACGGCCGGCCGCCTGCGTCGCGGCGAGGGAAAAGGTGCCAAAGTCGCCCTTGGCCGGGTCATAGGTATCCATCTCAAACGCGGGCACCACCTGGCCCACGCGCACGGGAGTCACGTCGCTCATGTTTTTGTCCTTCAGGGAATGTTACTTGCGCCGCCCGGGTGCAACGACCCGGGCCGGGCCAACCCGTAGCAGCATTCAACCACAAGGCAAAGCGGCGCTTTGCCAGCGCCCGGCACGCCTCACGAGCGCCGCTCGTCGGCGTCGATGTAGTCCACGAAGGTCTCGATGTCCGTCCGATGCCCCAGGCCAGATTGTTGCTTCCGCATTTCGAGGCGCTCGCGCAACGCCGGGTCGCCCCCGCGGCCGTGGTTGAAAAGATGGTCCCGGTGCGCGGCCTTCTCCGCCTCCGTCGCGCGCGTGTTGGCCAACACCCAGTCGCACACCTCGCCGTCCGTCACCGACCTTCGCACCACCTCCACCAACTCTTCCGGGCGCACGCCGGAGCGCTCGAACCAGAGCTTGTCGCACCCCTTGTAGAGGAAGTTGGCCTGGTAATCCGGATGCAGCCGGCCCGCCAGGTGCAGCCGGATCTTGTCCACCAACCGCGGAAGATACGCCCAGCCCGCCATGATCTCCTTGGGGCTGCGCGGAAACACAACGTCGCTCATCCCGGCCATCGTACCCATCGGCCGGCCCCGCTGCACGCAGCAAGTCGGTGCCGCCCCCCTTCGTCTGCATGCTCGCCACGGGCTCGTTTAACCCGGATATTCCGACAGCCATGTCCTACCAGGTCATCGCGCGGAAGTACCGGCCCCAGCGTTTCGCAGACGTGGTGGGCCAGGAACACGTCACCACCACCCTCGCCAACGCCATCGCGTCGGGCCGCATCGCCCACGCGTACCTCTTTTGCGGGCCGCGCGGCACCGGAAAGACCACCCTCGCGCGCATCTTCGCCAAGTGCCTCAACTGCACCGGGGGACCCAAGGCGGACTTTCCCGAGGATGACCCGCGCGCCCAGGAGATTGCGGACGGCCGCGCCCTGGACGTGCTGGAGATCGACGGCGCCTCGAACAACGGCGTCGAGCAGGTCCGCGAGCTGCGGGACACCGCCCGCTTCGCCCCCGCCAACAGCAAGTTCAAGATCTACATCATCGACGAGGTGCACATGTTGTCGGCCGCCGCCTTCAACGCCCTCCTCAAGACGCTCGAGGAACCGCCCGCCCACGTGAAGTTCCTCTTCGCCACCACCGACCCCGAGAAGGTCCTCCCCACCATCCTCTCCCGCTGCCAGCGCTTCGACCTCCGCCGCATCCCCTCCGCCCTGATCGTCGCCCAGCTCTCCCGCATCGCCGCCGCCGAGGGCGTCGAGGCCGAGCCGGCCGCGCTCGATGCCATTGCCCGCGGCGCCGACGGCGGCATGCGCGACGCCCAGTCCACCCTCGACCAGCTCATCAGCTTCTGCGGCAAGCGCCTCGTGGAGGCCGACGTGCTCTCCATGTTCGGCCTCGCCGGGCGCGCCCAGCTTCGCGCCATCGCGGCCGGCATCCTGAACGCCGACAAGGCGGCCGTCCTGCGCGAGTTCGACGGGCTCGCACGCGGCGGCAAGGACCTCGGCCGCCTCCTCGGCGACCTTCTCTCCCATTTCCGCAACCTCCTCCTCTGGGTCGTCTCCAAGGGCGACCGTTCCCTCATCGAGGCCAGCGAGGCCGACATCGAGTCCATCGCCGCCCAGGCCGCCAACCTCGACGCCGACGCCATCACCCGGATCCTCGACGTGCTCTCGGCCGCCGAAGGACGGCTGCGCGACGCCGCCTCCAAGCGCATCTTCCTCGAGGTGGCCCTTCTCAAGGCGATCCAAGCCCGCAGCGCCGTCGGCATCGACGCCGTCCTCCGCCAATTGAAGGCCCTCCGCGAGGGGTTGCCCCCGGCGGCCGCCTCGCCCGCGTCCGCGGCCACGCCGGCATCCCCGGCCGCCGCCGTCACCGTTCCGGCGCCCGTTGCACCGGCTGCGCCCGCCAAGCCTGCCGCGCCACAGTCCGCGCCGGCTGCTTCATCGTCCCCGGCCCCGGCCCTCGGGAGCTTGTCATCCCCCGCCCCGCCGCGATCCGTCGCGGCGCCCCCATCCACATCGTCATTGAACGAGGTGTGGCAGGCGCTTCTGGGGGCCTTGGCCGCGGACGACGGCCTGCTGCGTGCCAACCTGGCGCATTGCTCGCCCGTTTCGTTGGAGCGCGGCACGCTTCGGATTCGGCATCCCGAGGGCGACATGCTCGACACGCCGCGGACGATCGCGACGTTGAAGGCGCGGTTGGTGACGGCCACCGGCCAAACCTTGGACGTGGCCTTCGAGGCAGCGCCTGCCGGTTCGCCCGGGCCATCGGCTGCCGGCATCCTGCCCGCCTCAAGCCCTCGCAACGCGCCCGCGCCGCCAGCATCAGCCCCCCCGGCCGCCGGGTCGGACGCGCCGGACGTTGCCGCTCCCCCCGTACCGGCGCCGGCAACGACGAAGCCCCGCGTGCCCGCGCCGGCGACCTCCAACGGCTCCGGTGCGCCGGTCCTGTTGAGCAAGGACGAGTTCCTCAACGACCCGGCCATCCGCATGGCCCTCGACGTGTTCAAGGGACAGATCGTCGAGGTGCGCGCCCCGGAGGCGTGAGCAGGCTTGAAGTGCCCGTCCTCCTCCACACACTCCCCGCAACATGTCGAGCATCGGAAAACTCATGAAGCAGGCCCAGCGCCTGCAGCAACAGATGGCCACCGTCCAGGCCGCCCTCGCCCAAAAGACCGTCGAGGGCAAGGCCGGCGGCGGAGCCGTCACGGTCGTGGCCCGCTGCGACCAATCCATCGTCTCCATCAAGATCCTGCCGGACGCCGTCAATCCCCAGGACGTCCCCTTCCTGGAAGACCTCGTGGTCACCGCCGTGAACGACGCCCTCCGCCAGGCCAAGGAGGTCTCCGAGAAGGAAATGGGCTCCGTCACCAGCGGCCTCTCCATGCCCGGGCTCTTCTAGGCCGTGGCATCCCTTCCTGATCCCATCGTCGCCTTGGCGGCCGCCCTCGGCCGCCTTCCGGGGATTGGCCCCCGTTCCGCCGAGCGCATCGCCCTGCACGTCGTCCAGGCAGACCCCTCCGTGGCGCAGGGACTGTCCGACGCCCTGCGAGCCGCGCGCGACCAAGTGGCGCCCTGCAACTCCTGCGGCGCGTTGGCCACGCAGCAACCCTGCCCCCTTTGCGCGTCCCCCGCGCGCGCCAACGGCCTCCTCTGCGTCGTCGAACGGCCCACCGACGTCCTCAACATCGAGAAGTCCAGCACCTTCAAGGGCCGTTACCACGTCCTCGGCGGCCGCATCAGCCCGCTCGATGGCGTCGGGCCCGAGGACCTTCGCATCGACTCCCTGGTCGCGCGCCTCGCCCCGGAGACCATCGTCGAGGTGATCCTCGCCCTCGGCAGCGACGTGGAAGGCGAGGCCACCACCACCTACCTCGCCCGCCGCCTCGCCGAGCGGGGGGTCCGCGTCAGCCGCATCGCCCAAGGCCTGCCCGCCGGCACGGGCCTTGAACACGCCGACGACCTCACCCTCGCCCGTGCCCTCGAAGGGCGACGCCCCGTTTCCCCGTCATGAACGCCCACGCTCCGTCTCCCAAGCCGCACAAGGCCGTCGTCTTCGACCTCGGCATGGTGCTCATCCACGTCGCCTACATCCGCTCCGCAAAGGCCTTGGCTCCCCATTGCGAGGTGGGCCCCGACGTCGTCCAAAGCGCCCTGGACCAATCCCCGCTCCTCCATGCCTTCGAGTCCGGGCGGATTCCCTTCTCCTCCTTTGTCTCGGAGTTCCGTGCCACCACCGGCTATCGGGGCGACGACGCGACCTTCCGCGCGTTGTTCGCCGACATCTTTCACCCACTGCCCGAGATGATCGACTTTCTGGGTGCCCTGCACGCGGAGGGCGTGCCGGCGTATCTCCTGTCCAACACCAACGAAATCGCCGCAGAGCACGTGGATCGTGCCTACCCCTTCTACCGACTCTTCAACGGCCACGTCCTCTCCCATGAAGTCGGTTGCATGAAGCCCAAGCCCCCCATCTACGAGGCCGTCGAGCGCATGTCAGGGTTGTCCGGCCCCGGGCTGTTCTTCATCGACGACCGCCCCGAGAACGTCGAGGCAGCCCTTGCCCGGGGTTGGCACGGGATCGTCCACTCGGATCCCCACGCCACCATCGCCTCGTGCCGCCGTTGGCTGGCGGGACCACCCGTGTCTGAAGCCGGACTGATTCAGTTGCGAGGGAAGTGATTGCGAAGC
>JBJSZF010000780.1:0-4302 GCA_046090125.1 Verrucomicrobiota bacterium | reverse complement strand
CGGGATCGTGGGGAGGTTGGACGATGAAAGTGCATTTTGCGTTGGCGTTGATGGTGGTGGGCATCTGGGTGTTTCCCAGGTTGTGGTACACCCGGATGGACCGTTCGCAGACCGCCCAATGGTTGGCGGAGCAGACCAATGCTCCTGGGTGGAGGTACGAAACGATCGCGGTGGACAAATCGGCGGAACGATTGCTCGTTGCCGATCGGCTGGTAAACGGCGAGTTCACCCGCGAAGGAGCTGGATCGGTGGTGGTTCGTGTTTTTGGGGCACGGCGCACCAAGGAGGACCCCAAGGAAATCGGGTTGTTTGTGCATACGCCGGACCGTTGTTGGGTTCAGGGCGGCTGGAATTTGGGCGAGATCACGCCGGACTACGTGGAGGTGGACTTGCACGGGAGGAAGATTGGGTTTGAGCGAAGGCTGTTTGAGGTTCGGGGGCAGCAGGAGTTGGTGTATTTTGCCGGGCTGGTGGGCGGTCAGACGCTTCCGTACCGGTTGGACCATAATTATTCGGTTTCGAGGCGCGTGGTGGTGGACGGCGAGAAGGACCGGGTCCACAAGGCGAATCGGTGGAATGACATGCAGTTGTGGAAGCGGGTTCTGGATTCCTTCCTGTCGAGGAGGCCGTTGCTGGGTCCCAAGCAATTCCTGCGGATATCGACCCCTGTGGAGGGCTCGGACGTCGCCGGGGCGGACCGGAGGATTGTTGAAATGCTGCCGATGTGGCTGATTCCGGAGAAGGTTGTGGCTGGGAACTAGGGCTATGGTGAAGAAGGAGGAATCAGCGCAGGCGCGGCCCAAGGTGGATTGGGCAAGGCTTGGGGTTCAGCTGCTGCCCTCATGGGTGGCCGCCGGGTGGCTGGCATACCAGACGAGCTGGTACTGGTCGCACAACCCGGACATGAACTTCGGGTGGATCGTGTTGTTGCTATGTGGTTTTCTGGTGACCGAAGTGGCCCCGCAACTGCCGGAGGCGCGGTCCCGATGGGGTGTGGTTCCGGTGGTTCTTGCGGCGACGGGCCTTGGAGCGCTGGTGATCTTCCAGTTGTACCAAGCGGCATTTGGCACGATGCCGGCGAGCATCATGGGGTTGGCATTCGGCGTGATGGCGATCGTCACAGCCAACGTCATCGCGGTCTACGGCGTTCGTGAGCTGGGGACGCTCGGTTTTGCGTTTTACTTCCTGCTGATTGCGCTTCCCCTGCCCTCCGTGGTCCAGTCGCTGGTGGTCTCCAACCTACAGGGATTCGTGGCGGCCATGGACGAGGAGTTGCTGAATCTGGTGGGCATTCCCGCGCAGCGGACGGGAGCGATCATTAGCCTTGCGAACGGCCAGGTTGGGGTGGACGACGCGTGCTCGGGTTTTCGCTCGCTTCAGTCCTCCATCATGGCTGGGATGTTCATAGGATTTCTTTTGTTCAAGAGCTGGGGGTGGCGAATTACCCTGGTTTTTGTAGCGATTCTCTTGGCGGTGCTGGGCAATCTGGGGCGCACGTTTTTCCTGTGTTATCAGGGGGCGGCGAAGGGGGTTGAGTCCATCAAGGGAGTGCATGACGCGGCGGGTTGGTCCGTGATGGCATTTACGGCCATCGGAGTCTCGGTGGCGTCCTGGATGGTGCTCAGTGCCCAGCGTCGTTTGGCCCGGGTGCTTGCCAACGAGGCGGCGGACGACTAGGCGACCGACTGCAAGCGAGCGCCGGTGCATTCATAAGCAGCCAGTTTGAATGAAGGAGGTGGAATCCACGGGAAGCTTGCCGATTCCACCGCATTGGACGCGGTGGGGTCTCTATGGTACCACGGGAGCATTCCCGAGATCGAAGAGGTTCCTGGATCTTTTCATCTTGTTGGCGCTGTTTCCCATTTGGCTGCCGGTCATTGCATTGGTGGCGGTGTGGGTCCGCGTAAGGCTTGGCAGTCCCGTCTTGTTCTCGCAGGAGAGGCCTGGCCTCGGTGGCCGTCGGTTTCGGATGCTGAAGTTCCGTTCCATGACGAACGAGCGGAATGCCAAGGGGGAGCTGCTTCCGGACGACCAGCGGCTGGGGATGTTTGGCAAGCGGCTACGTTCCAGCTCCTTGGACGAGCTTCCGGAGTTGCTGTGCGTGTTGAGAGGTGAAATGACGTTGGTGGGGCCACGCCCCCTCCTGCTTCGATACCTTCCGTTGTACAATGCGGAGCAACGTCGGCGACACGACCTGCCGGCTGGATTGACGGGATGGGCGCAGGTCAATGGGCGGAACGCTTTGACCTGGGAGCAGAAGTTCCGTTTGGACGCCTGGTATGTGAGTCATGCGAGCCTTGCGCTCGACATCTGGATTTTGCTCCTGACGGTCCGGAGGGTCATGGCACGGGATGGGATTGCTGCGCAGGGCGAGGCAACGATGGCCGAATTCACTGGGAATACAGCAGCAGATGCTCCGGAGGCCTTGGGGAGCAGCACGGGTTAAGGTCGGAGCCGAGGCTATCATTCCCATACAACCGCCTCACGGCGTGGGAGCGGGAAAAAAACTCCGATGAGGATAGATTACCAGAAGAAAGCCTTCCGGCACCCGGTCACCAGCGTTCAACTACGGTTTCACATGCCGCTGGCTGGGAAGAGGTTGCAAGGTGGTCGCCATGGCTAGACGCCATCTGCGAACCGTTGCATGGCCTCCTCGTTTCTCTCAATGCTTTCGACGAGCCGGAACTGGGTGCGGGTTCGATCCAGGTTGTGATTGGGGCGATGGACGCGGAAATAGGTGTCCCCGGAGAGGTAGTCGGTCAGGAATCGGAGGCCGATGGTGAAGGTCAGCAGCTTTCCGGAGAAGGCAATCAGGGATCGTTCGTGCTTGTTCAGCATCCCCATGGAACCCTTGAGGTAGCCTTCACAAAGCTTTTTGAACAACGGCATGCGCACATGGACTTTCGATAGATCCAGCTCGTCCTCAACCGTTGGGCTGGTCGTGGTGCGGACCATGTCGCCAAAGTCGTAGAGAGCACACCCGGGCATGACGGTATCCAAGTCCACGACGCACATGGCGGTCTGGGTACCCGGATCCAACATGACGTTGTTGAACTTGGTGTCATTGTGGGTGACGCGTTCGGGCAAATGGCCCTTGGCCATGCCCTTGAGGATGACATCAACCCATTTCTGGCGCTTGATGGCGAAGTCGATCTCTGCCCGGGCAGCTTGGGCCCTGTTGTGGGTATCTGCTTGGACGGCAGCGACGAGTGCGTCAAACCTGCGACGGGAATTGTGGAAATGCGGGATCGTATCGGCGAGCCGGGGATTGGGAAGGTCAGCGAGCTGGGCTTGAAACTGCCCGAAGGCGAGTCCTGCTTGGTAGGCTTGAGCTGGGGATTCGACAGACTCAAAGGTTCGAACCCCTTCGACGAAGACAAATGTTCGCCAGTGCTCGCCCGAGGCGGTGCGGTGAAGAGGTGAGCCGTCATGGGCCGGGACGACGGTCAGGATGCGGCGGCTTATGTCCGTGGTTCCCGAACTTTCGAGCTTGGCACGTTGGTGGCGCGTAACCCGCAGGATGTTGTCCATCACGGCCGCTGGCTGGCGGAAGACGTCCGTGTTGAGCCTTTGGTGGACGTAACGGATGCGTGAACCGCCCTGCATGTAGGTCGCGATGTAGGTCTCGTTGATGTGACCGATTTTGCAGGGCTCGACGTGGTGAAGATCACCGTAGATGTGAAACTGTCGGGAGATCGCGTTGATCTTTGCGGGATCGTAAGACGACATACAGCTGTTGAATAGGATGGTCCAGTGCGGGGAAATGATGCAACGGTAAACTGGTGTTAGTGGCTCAGGTTCACTGGAATAGAGGGCGTGAATCAGCGGGCGCGGGAGGGTGAGGCAATCATCCCCCGCGCCTTTTTTGTTTTTGAAATGAGGCGTGGACAGAATGGACACGATGGACTTTATGGGCTGCTTGGTTCGGGTTGACCAAAGTGGCCATGATGGCCTGATGGGCGGTGTGATCGGGGCATGAGCGCTGGGGGATACGTGGAATTGCATGCGAGGAGCGCGTTTAGCTTCCTGCGTGCGGCGTCGTTGCCGGAGACGTTGGCTTCGGTGGCGGGAGGGCTTGGTGTGGCGGCGCTGGCTGTGTGCGACCGCATGGGGGTCTATGGTGCGCCGCGGTTGACGTCGGCGGCGCGGGAGGCGGGGGTTCGGCCGATCATCGGGTGCGAGTTGGTGCTGGAGGATGAGTCGGTGTTGCCGGTGTTGGTGGCGGATCGGACGGGGTATCGGAACCTATGCGAGCTGTTGACGGCGGCGCACTTGAGGTCGGCCAAGGGGGAGGGGCGGGTG
>JBJSZF010000779.1:0-5118 GCA_046090125.1 Verrucomicrobiota bacterium | reverse complement strand
TAACCGGATGGCGGCCTCGCCGTTCACGGCGTCAAAGGGTCCTCCGCCCGCAGCGTCCATGCGCTCGGATGCGGGGCGAAGCCGATCCGCGGGTAGTACTCCTGCGCAGCGGGAGCCGCCAGCAACACGAGCCATGCCTTGGGCCCCAGCGCCCCGCGAGTCTCTTCGATCAACCGCCGCCCCACCCCGTGTCGCTGGCAACCGGCATCCACCGCCAGGTCCGCCAGGTAGGCCACGTAGGAAAAGTCCGTCAGCGTCCGCGCCGCCCCCACCAGCCGGTCGCCGTCCCACGCCGTCGCCAGCAACTGCGCATGGCGCAGCATGTCGGCCACCGCCGCCGCGTCCTCGGCAGGTCGCCGCGGCGCAAGGCCGGAGGCGCGCAGCAGCCCGATGTACTGCTCCACCGAGACCGGCCGGGTCGTCGAGTAGGTGAGGCGCGTTTCCATGGTTCCGTTCGGGGGGAGAAGAGTCTGTGACAACCCTTCGCCGGGCCTCGTCGGCTTACACCAGGCTTTGGTTGCCCCCGTCGTAGCCGCCGCCCTCCAAGTCCAGCAGGATGTCCCGCGGCTCCGCACCCTTGGAGGGCCCGACGATGCCGCGGTCCTCCAGCTCGTCCATCATGCGCGCCGCGCGGCCGTAGCCCAGCTTGAGGCGCCGTTGCAGCAACGAGACCGAGGCCTTCCGCTCCGACCGAATCACGTCGATGCACTTCTCGATGATGGACTCGTCGGCGGCGTCCTCCTCCGCGTCCGGGTCGAGCGGCATGGAGCCGGCCGAGGAGGGGGCCTTCTGCAATGCCTTGTGGATGTCCATCTCGTAGGAGGGCTTGCCCTGCCGCGCGATGTGCTGCACGACGCCCTCGATCTCCTGGTCCGTGATCAACGCGCCCTGGGCGCGGATGAGCTTTCCGGATCCTGGCGGCAGGTAGAGCATGTCGCCCTTCCCCAGCAGCTTGTCGGCGCCCATCTGGTCCAGGATCGTGCGCGAGTCCACTTTCGCGGCCACCTGGAACGCGATGCGCGCCGGGATGTTCGCCTTGATCACGCCCGTGATCACGTCCACCGACGGGCGTTGCGTGGCGACGATGCAATGAATGCCTGCCGCGCGGGCCATCTGCGTGATGCGCGCGATCGCCATCTCCACGTCCGCCGGGGCCACCAGCATGAGGTCCGCCAGCTCGTCGATGATGACCACGATGTACGAGAGCTTTTCCGGGATGACGATGTCCTCCTCGCGCGGGACGACGATCTGCTCGTCCACCTCCACGGCGAAGCCATCGGCGCCCGGCTCGACCTTCTCCTTCCTCTGGACCAGCGGGAGCTCGGCCTGGCGTGCGGCGGGCTTCTCCGGCTCCTTGTCCTTGGGCCGCTCGTTGAAGGCCTTGATGTTGCGCACGCCCACCCGCGCGAAGATCTGGTAGCGCTTCTCCATCTCGTTCACCACCCAGCGCAGGGCGAGGATGACCTTCTTCGGGTCCGTCACCACGGGCACCACCAGGTGCGGGAGCGCGTTGTACTGCTGCAGCTCCACCACCTTCGGGTCGATCATCACGAACCGAAGCTGGTCCGGCGTGAACCGGAACAACAGCGACGCGATGATCGTGTTGATGCACACGGACTTCCCGGAGCCCGTCGAGCCCGCGATCAACACGTGCGGCATCTCCGCGAGGTCCGCGATGATCGGCACCCCGTACACGTCCTTGCCCAGCGCCAGCGGGATCCGCGCCTTGGAGAGCCGCCACTCGTCGGACTCCAGCAGGTCGCGCATGATGACCTTGGTCTTTACCGCGTTGGGGACCTCGACGCCGACGGAGGACTTTCCTGGAACGGGCGCGAGCACGTTCAGGCGCTCCGCCTTCAACGCCGCCGCGATGTTGTTCGTCAGCCCCGCAATCTTCTCCAGCTTCACGCCGGGCGCCGGATGCAGCTCGTAGCGGGTGATCGTGGGGCCCTTGGTGATGTCGCCCGGGGCGACCTCGATCCCGAACTGCGCCAGCGTCTGCACCATCAGCCGCGCGTTGGCCACCAGCTCCTCCTTCGTCTCCGTCGGACGCACCGTCGGGTCCGGCAAGTGCAGCAACCCGATGTCCGGCAACTGGTAGTCGCCGATCATGGGCGTGCTGGCCACCGTGATGGGCTTGCGCCGGACCTGCATCACCGCCCGGGCCGGACGCGGCGGCCCATCCATCGACGCCGCCGCAACCACCGGCACTGCCGCGCCGGCCGTTCGTGCGTCCGGGGTGCCGGCGGGGGTGCCATCCCGGTCCATCGCAGGCAGCTCCGCCGCGCCCTCGGCCCTGTCGGTTCCAGGCCCCGCCCCATCGGCGGCATCGGCGTTGGCACTTGCCTCCGCCTCCGCGTCGTGGCCCTCGGAGGCGTCTGCGCCCTTGGAGCCGTTGCCGCCGCCCGCCGGAGCCCGGCCCAGGACCATGTCCGTGATCGACCGACGGCGCGGCTTCGCGACGGATGCCTCCTCGCCCGGCCCATCGAGCGGATGAACGGATGCGCCGGGCTGGGAGATTTCGTCGGCACGAATGACGTCGCCCACGCCGAGCACCTTGGCCGCCGGGCGCGGCGCGGGGACGGAGAGGTCGCGCACCGTGGGCTCGGGGAAGATGGGAGACGCGGCAGGCGTGGGCGTGGCGGGCTCTTCCTCGGCCTTCTCGACCCGGTGCGCAGCCGCGTTGGCGTCTGCCCGGGGCGACGTCTTGCGAGAGGTTGCCGGGAGGGCGGCCTCCTCCTGGGCGTCGCGCGGCTTGCTGGCCGGGCTGGCCTTGTCCTCGGACTCGCCCATGGCACGGGCGAGGTCGCGTTGCTTGCGGAGCAGCTCCTTCTCCTGCTTGCGCAAGGCCGCCTGCTCGGCCGCCATGCGCTCCTGGTCGTTCCGGGGCTCGCGCCGGAAGCCCTGCCGTACCCATTCCACGAGCCGGAAGTCCGTGAGGAACAGCAAGCCGACGAGGTAGAGGACGCCATAGAACAAGGACGCGCCCGTCGGGTTGAAGAAGCGGCGGAAGACGGCGGCGTTGAGGAGGTAGCCGAGCGCCCCGCCGGCGGAGAGCGACTCATGGCGCACGCCAAGGGGAGGCAACGACGGCGAAAACAAGTCCAGCAACCCGGTGCCCGCCAGCAGCAGCGCCACGATGCCCAAGGCGGATCGCCACGAGCGCAGGTAAGCCAGCCCCGGCATCAATCCGGCCAGGCCCAGGCCGAACGCCAGCACCGGCAGCGTGAAGGCCGCCGCACCCAACGCGAAGAACAACACGGACGCCAGGTGCGCCCCGAACGTCCCCATGAAGTTGTGCGGCGTGGCGTTGGCCGGGACGGCGTTCGCCGACAGGTCCCGCCGGTCATAGGAAGCCAGGGCCACCAGCAGGACGAGCGCCACGAACATCAACAGCCATGCCTTCAGGTCGCCCCACGGATGGTTTCGTGCCTCCCGCTCTGATTCGCCTCGCGCCACCCCGCCAGCTTATGAACCGCCCATTTTTGGCGGCAAGTGGCAAAGGCCCCCGCCGGCCTTGACGCCTCCCGGGGCCGGTGGCGCAATCACCGCATGTTCCCCCTCGGTTTTCGCATGGCGCGGCGACGCGAATCACCCCGCCCTCCCGCGCCCTCCGACGCCTTCACCCTCATCGAGCTCCTCGTCGTCATCGCCATCATCGCGATCCTCGCCAGCATGCTCCTGCCCGCGCTCGCCAAGGCCAAGTACAAGGGAAGCCGCATCGTCTGCGTGAACAACATCCGCAGCCAGCACCTCGTCCAAATCATGTACGCCGACGACAGCCGCGGCCGCTTCCAGCAACACGACGACGGCAGCCCGGACTACCACCGCACCGGCGGGCGCAAGGACAGCATCGTGGACTCCCTGCGCGGGCGTTATGTCCAGAACACCAAGATCCTCATCTGCCCCATCACCGCGAAGACCTTCGGCAACCTCTGGCTCAACTACGCCAGCATGACGAACTTCGCCGACAAGACCACGCGCGACTACGGCGGGTGGGACACGCCGGCCGCCAACGTCTATACCCCCTACATGTGGCTGGCCAACTTCCCGGGCATGAAGTTCCAGTCCGTCTCCGGCAGCAAGGACCCCGCCGCCGGCGACGTCGAGCCCGCATGGCCCAAGACCGCCGAGGAATGCGACTCCTCGCGCGCCTTCATCACCCACCGCGTCTCCGACACCCCGGGCTCCGTCACCTGGGACGTGGGCCACCTCGGCCGCTTCAACGCCCCCAAGACCAGCCGCCTCTTCCTCGAGTTCGCCCTCACCCCGGACCAACCCGTCGGCCAGGCTGACGGCAGCGTCATCGTCCGGCCCAAGATGCAGATCAAGGCCCGCGCCCTCGGCGGCCCCGGCAACAACACCGTGTACTGGTACTAGGCCGGGCCGGCGGCGGCGGGACGCGCCCGGATCGCAACATACCCCCCCGCCTCCCACCCCCCGCCTCCCACCCCCCGCCTCCCGCTTTCTCCCTCCCCGAACGGCCCGCGTTCGGCTTTGCTATCGCCATGCGTTGGCGTTGGGGCGGGCTCCTGGTTGGGTTGGCGTGCGCGATGGCCGTGCGGTCGCAACATGCCACGAACACATTGGCGGCGGCGGCCGAGCAGGCATCGAAGCTCCCGCTGGCTCCCGGCCTCCGTCTCTCGGTGTGGGCCGCAGAGCCCCAGCTCTCCAATGGCGTCGCCTTCCACCTCGACCCCAACGGCCGCGTGCTCATCGCCGAGTCGCATCGGTGGGCGCGCTCCGTCTTCGACATCACGCAACGGACCAACTGGCTGCTTCAAGACCTCGCCTTTCGCACCGTGGAGGACCGGGTCCGGCACCTGGAGGCGGAGTTCGCGGCGGTGGACCCGGAGCTGCTCACGCGCGACTCGGAGGTCGTGCGGCGCGTCGAGGACCGCGACGGCGACGGGCGCGCAGACCATTCCGAAGTGGTAGCCGATGGCTTCAACACCCCGGGCGACGGCACGGCGGCGGGCGTGTTGGCGACCCGGGACGCGATCTACTTCGCGGATATCCCGAACCTTTGGAAGCTGACGCCCACGACGGGAGGCACGGTGGAGAGGGCCCCGTTGGCGTCGGGCTTCGGGGTGCATGTCGGGGTCAGCGGGCACGACT
>JBJSZF010000778.1:0-10887 GCA_046090125.1 Verrucomicrobiota bacterium | reverse complement strand
AGCCTTACGACGACGAAAAGTACCTCCGTCAACTCGAGCAGCGCCGCTCGCCCCTGGCCGCCGCCGCCCGCCAGCTCGCCCAAGCCATGGCGACCTAACACCAAAAAAGCCTTGCACGGTTGTCCTCAGATGTTGGCTTAGAAATGGCTGAAGATCCGGTAGGAGCGTCCGGAGACGGTCTTGCAGCCGGTTTACACCTAGGCGGTGAAGCTCCCGCGCTGGACCAGGATGGGACGTGATTTCCTGCCCATTTTCACGGGACCTTTGGGGGAAACCCGCGGGAAAAGCCAACCCATGCCCCCAAACTGCTCAAAAACCCCAGCAAAACGTGGTGGAGGCGGGGGGAGTTGAACCCCCGTCCCTGGCAAGCCAACCCGGAGTGACTACATGCTTAGGCCGACTTCATTCTCGGCTTCGCGGTGAGGGTCGGCCGACCACCCGCGTTGCTCAGCTCGCATGAAAATGTCGGCCCTATGCGCGCGAACTCCGCACAGGACCCATCCCGCTGTCTGCGTTCGTTCCCGCCAGCGGGCGTCACAGGACGAACGTCACGGCCTTAGGCCGCGAGAGCCAACTCGTCGTTAGCAGTTATGTTTTGGTCCGATGATTTACGAGGCCAACGAACCATCCTCGGCATGCCGCCCCGGACGGGTTTTCCAGGTCGAAACCAGTACGCCCCCAATGTCCGGAAGGACGAGGGGACGCTCCCTGCGTTGTCACTGCGGGTCAACGGGATAGTTCGGTGGCAGGGACGCGGCGGTGCCGATTCCCCGAGGGCGGGATGCCCCTTCGAGGGGTCGCCCGGGATCCGTCCAGGCCTTGCTCTTGGCCGGGGATGCCGGGAAGCACCCGAGAAAGGGAATGCGTCCTGTCAGCGCGGCGATTCCTGCCGCATGTGGACGGTCTGCGTGGGGAACGCGAACTCGAGGGACTCGGCGTCGAAGCGCGCCTTGACCTCGAGTTGGAGGGCCTCGACGGCCGCGATGTAGTCCTTCCAATCCGTGCCCTTCCAAAGCCACACGACGTTGAAGTTGAGGGCGGAGTCGGCGAATCGGTTGAAGTGGACCTGGACCTCCTCGGTCTTGGGGTGGCTCCCGTAGATCTCACGAAGGAGTTCCGAGGCGCGACGCAGGCGTTCAGCGGGGAGGTCGTACACGAGCCCGTAGTCAAACACGCCCCGGATGAGGCGGCGGGCGGACACGTTGGTCACGGTGTTCGCGCCCACGGTCTTGTTGGGGACGGTCACGAGGAATCCGTCGGCCGTCCGCACCCGGGTCGCCCGCAGGCCCATCTCTTCCACCACCCCATCCACGTCGGACCCCACCTTGATGCGGTCCCCAACCTTGAAGGGCCGGTCCATGAAGACGGCGACGGCCCCGAACAGGTTGGAGACGGTGTCCTGCGCGGCCAGGCCGAGGGCGAGGCCGAGAACGGAGACGGATCCGAGAAGGGCGGTGATGTTGACGCCGAGGTTCTGGAGCAGGGTGAGAAGGGCCACCAACACCAGCACGGCCTTGGCCCCCTTGCCCATGAGCACGATGAACTGCTTTTGGAAGGCGCGGTCGCCGTCGTCCGGCAGGCGTGCAGCCCATGCGTGCGCCGCGCCATCCACGGCCTTGAGGGAGACGTACACGAGGGACAACGCGACGCCGATGAACCCGAGGCGCGAGACGTAGGCCTGGACCTCGCGCGGCCAGTCGAACAACTGGAGCCCGACGTTGATCAACACGACGAATGCCACGGCCTTCACGGGCCCGTCCGCGAGCTGGACGAGGACGTCGTCCCATTGGGTCTCCGTGCGCGAGGCCCATGCGCGCAGCCGGGTCTTCACGAGGATGTCGAGGCCCTTGGCGACGCCGAAGGCAAGGACCAGGTAGGCGAAGGTCGCGACGTATTCCCACAGGGGCACCCCGAGGAGATCGCCCTGGAGCGCCTCCACCCGATTGAGGCCGAAGGAAAGCTCCGTGCGGTGCGACCTCACGAACTCACGCGCAGCGGCCTCGCCGGCCACGACGGCGTTGGTGGAGGAGGCGGGCGTGGCCCGGGCGTCCTGGGCACGGGCCGAGAGCCACCATGCACCCAGCAGGCCGAAGCCACACAACGCCCACCATCCGCGCAAGGCCCACCGGGAACAACGCACCCAATTCATGCGTCCCTTCCTATCCTTGATTGGCGTCGTGGGCAAACCACGCGCCGCGCGTCAACCCACCCGCCCCATCACCCGTCCCAGCACCTCGTCGTCGATGTCCACCAGGTGTTGCCGCGTCGGGAATCGTCCCTCGCGGACGTCGGCGGCGTACTCGGAAAAGGCGGCGACGCGCTCGCGTTGCAGCCGACGGTGCTCCTCCAGGAAGTTGCGATACGCCTTCGCATGGCGCGGCAGGCGCTCGTCGTAGTCGCCGAGGATGTCGTCCGAGAACAGGAACTGCGTGTCGCATCCGGGCCCGGAGCCCAGGGACATGAGGAGGAGGGAGGTGCGGGAGCACAGGAACGAGGCGAGCCGGTGGGGGACGCACTCGATCTCGGCGGCGTAGGCCCCGGCGGACTCGAGTTCCTTCATCCGTTGGTACAAGGCGATGGCCTCCTCCTCGCCCTTGCCCACGGCGCGGTAACCGGTCCACGTGACGTGCCTGGGGATCATGCCGAGATGGCCGACGACAGGCAGTCCCTCGCGGGCCATGGCCTCGATGATGCGGGGGCTGGACGAGCAATACACGGAGCTCGCCCCGAGATCGAGCGCCCGGAAGCCCACCCGGATGGCCTCCTCGGCCGATGCCATCCCGTGGGGCGTGGCTCCGGAAAGGAAGGCGGTGGGGGCGGCGGCGACCAGCATGGGAAGGCGAGCCTGGGACTCGGGGGAGTCGAAGGAACAGCTCATGAGGTCCACGCCGGCCGCGTCGGCGGCGGCGGCCTCCTCGGGGGACTTCACGTGGACATGGACCAGCGTGCGTTTGCCCTTGAGCTGGCGCAGGTCGGCGACGGTGTATTTCTTGCGGGGCCGGAGCATGAACGGAGGCTTTCCGAAGCCGTCGCCGGGGGCAACCGCGCATCCGCATCCGCGCCTCCGGGCGGGTTTGGCGTTGCACGGCCTGTGAATTTCAGGGCCCATGAGTGAAAGATCCCGCGGCCTGAACCCGTTGGGTGGGTGTGACCATGAGCGACGGCAACACGGACAGCTTGCTGACGGATCCCGGCCTGCTGCGACGGATGGCGATGGCCTCCGACTCGGATGCGTGGTCCGAGTTCCACGAGCGGTACCATGTCTTCATCCGGGAGCTTGCGACGCGCAACGGCCTGCCGGAACACGACGCCAAGGACCTGGAGCAATTGGTGCTGCTAGGACTGGTCGAGGGCATCGTCGGGTTCAAGCCGCGTCCGCGCCGCGGGTCCTTCCGGCGTTGGCTGGCCCAACGCGTCCGCTGGCGCATCACGGACTTCGTGCGCGCCCGGAGGTGCGACCGGGAGGATCCATTGCCCGACCAGGACGGCGACTCCGAGCGGGCGTTGCCCGAGCTGATCGAGGAGGCGGTGGACTTGGCGGAAGCCATGGATCGGACCGAGCGCGTCGCGTTGGTGCGGACCGCCTTGTGTTCGTTGTCGGCACGGATGAACCCCAAGAACCTCCAGGCGTTTGATCTGGTGGTTCTTCAGGGAAACAGCCCGGAGCAAGCAGCCCGCGTCCTGCGGATGTCCCGCGCCTCCGTGTACCTGGCGTGCCACCGCGTGGAAAAAGCCCTCAAGAGGCGCGTGGCCGAGATGCTCGCCGCACGCGCCCAGTCCTAGCCCATGGCCGCGCCCATCGCCCCCGCCGGCTACGATCTCGTCCGCGAAATCGGATCCGGCGGCTTTGGAACGGTCTGGCTCGCACGGGCCCAGACCGGGATCTGGAGGGCCGTGAAGATCGTCGCCTCCGCCTCGTCGGCGGACCGCGAGGCCTTCCGCCGAGAGCTCTCGGGCATCACGCGCTTCCAAAACGCCACGCTGGGCCAGCCCACGCAGCTCGCCATCCTCCACGTCGAGGCCGACGACGCCCAGGGGTTGCTGCGCTACGTGATGGAACTGGCCGACGACGCCTCGGGCACGACGGCCTTCGACCCGTCGTCGTACGTCCCGCTCACGCTGAAGGAGCTGCGGCTGCGACGCGGCCGCATGCCCGTCGCGGAGGTCGCCCGCATCGGCGTGCACGTCGCCCGCAGCCTGGCTTTCCTTCATTCCAAGGGCCTCCTCCATCGCGACGTGAAGCCCTCCAACATCATCCTGGTTGGCGGCGTTCCCAAGCTCTCCGACCTCGGCCTCGTCACGTCCTCGGAGACCGCCGTGACGCGGATCGGGACGCAGGGCTACGTCGCCCCTGAAGGACCGGGCACCGCGTTGGCCGACCTCTATAGCCTCGGCCTCGTCTTGTTCGAGTTGGCCACCGACCAACCCACCAGCCAATTCCCATGCCTTCCCCCGGACCTGCCGTCATGGCCCGACGCCCGCGATTTTTCCGCCCTCAACGACATCCTTCTTCGTGCCTGTGCGCGAGAGCCCTCCGAGCGCCACGCGTCGGCGGCCGACCTCGCCGATGACCTCGCCGCGTTCCTGTCCGGCCGCTCCATCACCGCCATCGACGCGGCGCGACGTCGTTGGAAGAGGCGTGGCTTGATGGCCATGGGCGCGTTGGCCTCCTGCGCCGTCGCCTCGGGGCTGGCCCTGCGCGAGGCACAGGTGGCCAAGGACCGCGAATCCCTTGCCGCCACTCGCCGCCAATTCGCGGTCAACACGGCCTTTCAATTCCTTCAAGCCGGGAACCCAGCCGCCGCCCTCGCGCAATGGCGTTCCGTGCCGGGCCTCGACCAGGCCGCCTTGCCCGGCAGCTTCCTCCGCGGGTACATCGACGGAGACCCCAGCGTGCTGCTGGCACAGGCCGGCCCGCCGTGGACGTCCGGCCACGCTTCCCTCGCGGCCGGCTCATGGATCGCCTCCGCTCTGGATGGACGCGTCGCGTGGGGTTCCCTCCAGTCAAACCAATGGGCATGGGTCCCCGGCGTCCAGGTGAGCAAGACCGGGCCGTGGCGACCGGGTGGCAGCGAGGCGTGGGTCGCCATTTCCAACCAATGGCGCGCCCTCCGTCCCGCCGACGGCCGTCTGGGCCCACCCGTCTTGTCCGGTGAACCCGAGGCTGCCGCGCCCGACGGCAGCGGCCTCGTCGTCTCTGATCCCGTCGCCACCAACGTGGTGCTTCGGGTATGGCGGGACACCCAGCCCGTGCCGGCCGAGGTCGCGCTGGCCGTGCCACGCCTGCAGCTCCTGTGGGCCGCCCTCTCCCCCGGCAGCGAGACCATGGCCGTGGCGTGGTTCGAGCTGACCAACGGCCTGCGCCAACGCCGCCTCGGATTGTGGAGCCTCAACCCGCCGCGTCCCCTCGGCATCAAGGCCGTCGATGGCTGGATTTGGGGCCTCCATGCCACCCAACGCGGACGAACGCTGTACATCGCGGATGGCCGCCGCGCGGCATGGCACGACCCCTCCGAAGGCCCGCCCGTCGCATCGGATGTGGCCAGCGAATGGATCCGTGCTTCCGCCTTGGCCCCCGATGGCACCACGTGGATGGCTGGCACCGAAAACGGGAGCGTTCGCTGGCATGACGTGGCACCCGGAGCACCCGCAGCCCAGGAGCGCCGCGGGCACGTCGGCCCGGTTCACGCGGTGGCGTGGCTGGGCGGAGACGCGCCCGTCGTGTCGTTCGGGCAGGATGGCTCCATCCGTCGTTGGCCTGCAGCAGCAACGGGTCGTTCGTGGGAGGGAGGTTGGGCGGGTGAGTTTGGCGACGCCGTCCCCGGCCCAGGTGCCGCAACCGTCCTGGCAACCCGCAACGAGGCGGCCGTCGCCGTGCTGGATGCAACAACCATGGCGGTGGTCGGCGAGGTCAAGGGCGCCTTCCAGCCGCTGGAGCCGACGGCTGACGGCCAGGGCGCGTGGTACCTGGGGCCAGGCCTGACCCTTCAACGACGTTCATGGCCCGGGCACGCCATCGAGTGGCAGTCCCCGCCCCTGACAACCACTCCACCCACCTACGTGATGCGCGCCCCGGGGCATGTGTTGGTGGGCGCGAGCGACGGCCGTGGCGCTGGGTTGGCCGTGGTGGCGCGGACCGAAACGAATTCAGCCCCGCAAACGGTTGCGTTGCGCCAGCCCCCCGTCGCCTTGGCGTTGCATCCTGCGGGTCGCCTCCTCGCTTGCTCGTTTCCCACTGGCTCCGTGGAGGTCGTTGATGTGTCCACGGGCGCGTTGGCCTGGAGCCTTTCAGATGCTCAGGCCGGTCTCGCCAAGGCAACGGTGCTGAAGTGGGATCCCACGGGCACGCGGATGGTAGTCGGACGCTCCGATGGCTCGCTGGCGTTGCACGCCGCCCCGGGCCGGGCGGCGGCCGCTGGCACGGGCACCCAACGGCCCCTCGCGACCGTTCGAGCCCACGCCGGCCATGTCGTGGGCGTCGCTTGGGAGGCATCCGGCGCGGGGTTCGTGACGATTGCCGACGATGGCTTCCTTCGCTTTTGGAAGGGGGACGACCTGCAACCCTCTGGATTTTGGAGGGCTGACCCGGATGGACTCGCGAGCCTGACCATGGACCCAGGCTCCCAGCAATTGATCACCCTGGGCGTCACCGGCCGCGTCCGAAGCTGGCCACTGCACCGAGGAACGCCGTGAGCGGGCGGGCGAATCGGCATTGACCAGCGACGGCCCTTTGCGGCCTTTTTCGTTGGCAGGTGCCGATGCGGATGGCACCCCATCCCCATCATGCATGAGGAAGCGATGGAACACCTCGCCCGCCGCGACCGGGTGATGGCGCGGCTGATCCGACAGGCGGGGCCCTGCACCCTGAAGGCCGAGCCTCGCAGGACGCCCTACCAGTCCCTGGTGCGTGCGGTGGCGCACCAGCAACTCAACGGGACCGCCGCCGCGACCATCCTGCGACGATTCCAGGCCTTGTTCCCGGGCCGACGCTTCCCGAGGCCCGAGGACGTCGCAGCCGCAGCCGACGAGGCGCTTCGGTCGGCCGGCCTTTCCGGAAGCAAGGTGGCCGCCATCCGAGACATCACGGCCAAGGTGTTGTCCGGCGAGATCCCGGGCTCGCGCGCGATGCGCGGAATGTCGGACGAGGAGGTCGTGGAACGACTGACGGCCGCCCGCGGCGTGGGTCGATGGACGGTGGAGATGCTGCTGATGTTCCAATTGGGACGTCCTGACGTCTTGCCCGCCGACGACTACGGCGTCCGGACTGGCTTCCGCATTGCCTACAGGCGTGAGGATCTCCCGCGCCCCCGGGAGTTGCAGGCGTTTGGCGAGCGGTGGCGACCGCATCGCACCGTGGCCGCGTGGTACCTTTGGAGGGCCGTGGACTTGGCGAAGCAGGCCCCAAAAAGCGTGGCCTGAAACGATGAAACAACGGGGCCCGCGTTGGGAGGAGTTGGCCTTCGCCCATCAAAGCCCGGCGTCCAAGCGGGACCGGATGGCGTTCGTGGCGGCCTCGACGTCCGGTTGCCGGAGAAGGGCGGACACGATGCACACGCGGGTGGCACCGGCTTCCAACACCGCGTCGAGGTTGCCGGGTTGGATGCCCCCGATGGCGAACCACGGCACGCGTGCATGGACGGCGGCCCAGCGGACGTAATCCAGCGTGACGGCGGGCCGCCCCGGCTTGGTGGGCGTGGCAAAGACCGGCCCGACGGCGACGTAGGCCGCGCCCGCCGCCTCGGCCCTCAAGAACTGCTCGGGCGCATGACTGCTCAGCCCCAGCTCGGGCCGGTGGCGCGTGCCGGGAAGGTCGGCCTGCGCCGCATGGCCCGCATCGAAGAAGTCCTCCTGACCCAGGTGAACGCACGGAACGCCCAGCTCGCATCCGAGGTCCCAGTCGTCGTTCAGGACCATCCGGGCACCCGCTGCGTTGACGGCGGGGAGGACGGATTCCACAAGCCGCCGCGTGGCGTCGCGTTCCCATCCCTTGGCGCGGACTTGGACGACGTCGGCCCCGCCACCGCAGAGGGCGCGTGCCAGCTCTTCCGGCGCACGGCCGTCGAGATAGGCCGTGTCCACAAACGCGTACAACCGGCAATCAGCCCATGGCTTCATGAAAAGAAAGGCCCGGCGCAGGAACATCCTGTGCCGGGCGAGCTTGCGGAACCCATCGCGCGCTCCCGCCCCGCGATCCCCGGTTCTCGCCCCCCGCTCCTGACCCTACGCCTTGACCCGGGTCCAGCGGGCGTTCTGGACGGAGGACTTCACCACGGCCTCGATGAAGGCCATGCCGCGGACGCCGTCCTCGATCTTGGGGAAGTCGTTGGCGGGGTCGTCTTGGGACAGCTTGCGCCCCTCCTCGCGGGCTCGAATGGCGTTGGCAAAGTTCTTGTAGATGTTGGCGAAGGCCTCGAGGTAGCCCTCGGGATGGGCGGGAGGCGTGCGGCCGGCGCCCTTGGCTGCGTCGCTGAGGTAGCCCTGTGCGGCGCGGTACACCTGCATGGGCTGGTCGCTCCACTTCACGAGCAGCGTGTTGGGCTCCCGCTGGTGCCATTCGAGCCCGCCGGTCTCGCCATAGACGCGGATGTTGAGGTTGTTTTCCTCGCCGACGGAGATCTGGGAGCTGTGGAGCACGCCCTTGGCGCCGCCCTTGAACCGGAGGAGCACGTTGCCGTCGTCGTCCAGCTTGCGGCCCTTCACGAACGCGGTGAGGTCCGCTGCCAGCTCCTCGATGTGCAGCCCGGTGATGTACTCGGCGAGGTTCTCGGCGTGCGTGCCGATGTCGCCGATGCAACCCGCCGCGCCCGAGCGCTTCGGGTCGGTGCGCCACGCCGCCTGCTTCTGGCCGCTGGCCTCGATGCGGGTTGCAAGCCAGCCCTGGGGATACTCCACCACCACCTTGCGAATCTTGCCGAGCTTGCCGGACCGCACGAGATGACGCGCTTCCTTCACCATGGGGTAGCCCGTGTAGTTGTGCGTCAGGCCGTAGAGCAGGCCCGTCTTCTTCACGAGCTTCTGCAACGTCACCGCCTCCTTGAGGTCGAACGTCGCCGGCTTGTCGCTCAACACGTGGAACCCATGCTCCAAGGCCATCTTGGCGGGCGGGAAGTGCACGTGGTTCGGCGTCACGATCGCCAGGAAGTCCATGCGCTCGCCCGCCGGAAGCTTCGACTCCGCCGCGATCATCTCCTGGAAGCTCCCGTAGCAACGGCCCGCCGGAAGGAACAGGTCCGCCCCCGACGCCCGGGACTTCTCCGGGTCCGACGAAAACGCGCCGCACACAAGGTCGATCTGCTGGTCCATCGCGGCCGCGATGCGATGCACCGCCCCGATGAAGGCCCCGCGACCGCCGCCCACCATGCCGTACCGAATCTTTCTGCTCATGAGAATGCGAAGTCTCTATCGCCACCCGCCCGGGCCGTCAATCGGGCGTCCCCGACGCCGCCCAACTTTCCCGGGGAAACGCTTGCCGACCCAACACCCGGGGCCGTTTACTCCGCTTGCCAGGGTCCATGGATCGGGGGCTTGCAAACCCCGCCAGGGCAGGAATGCAGCAACGGTAGCTTGATCCCCGATTGCCGTGGGTGCCCTGGCACTTCCCCCCCTTTCGCTCGCCCCCCGCCCCCCGCCCCCCGCTTCCCGCCCCTCGCCCCTCGCCCCGCTCACCCCACCACGTGCCGTGCCAACGCCGCCTCCGCGTCCGCCAACACCCTCGCTCGGTCCGACTCCGGACGCTTCTGCCAGGAGCGAATGATCGTCGCCATCCGAGGGTTGTTCCCGAACCGCCCGGCGTGCACGTCCATGAACCGCCAATACAGGAGGTTGAACGGGCAGGCGTCCGCGCCCGTTTTCACCTTGGGGCTGAAGCGGCAGCCCTCGCAGTAGTCGCTCATGCGCGACAAGTACGCCCCGCCCGCCGCGTAGGGCTTCGTCGCCATGAACCCGCCGTCCGCGTGCAACGCCATCCCCAGCACGTTGGCCGCCATCACCCAGTCATGCGCGTCCACGTACATCTCGTTGAACCAACCCAGCGCTTCCGACGGGCGCACCCCCGCCAGCAACAGGAAGTTGCCCAGCACCATCAGCCGTTGGATGTGATGGTTGTACCCCGTGTCCAACGCCTCACGCAGGACCGTCGCCAGGCACTTCATCTCCGTGTCGCCCGTCCAGAACCACGCCGGCAACGGCCGCTCCGCACCTAGCCCGTTGCCCTCCGCGTACCCCGGCCCCTTCAGCCAATACACGCCGTTCACAAACTCCCGCCAGCCCAACACCTGCCGCACGAAGCCTTCCGCCGACGCCAGCGGCACCCGCCCCGCCTTCCAGGCCGCCTCCGCCGCGCGCACGCATTCCAGCGGCCCGAGCAACCCCAGGTTCAGCATCGGGGTCAGCATCGAGTGAAACAGCCCCGGCTCGGACGCCAGCATCAGGTCCTCGAACGCCCCAAATTTCGGCAGCCGCTCCTCCACGAACCGCGCCAGCCATCGCAACGCCCCCGCGCGATCCACCGGCCATCCAAACCCCTCCACGTCCCCCGGATGCCCGGCAAACTCCCGCGTCACCATCGCCATCACCTCCCGCGTGCCGGCGTCCGGCTCCTCCCACGCGACCGCCCCGGGACGCGACGAGCCCGCCTTCCGCCATTCCGAGACGCCCAGGCGATTCTCCGCGTCCAGGTTCCATTGCCCGCCCGCCGGCGTCCCGTCCGCCTCCATCATCACCCCCAGCTCGCGCCGGACCCTACGATAATGATGCTCCATCAACAGACGCTTCGAGGTACCCGCCCATTCTCGGAACGCGTCGCGGCCCACCAAGAAAAGGTTGCTCGGCACCATCTCCAGCCGCAGCCCCGCCGCGCCCGCCATTCGCGGCAACGCCGCCGTCGTC
>JBJSZF010000777.1:0-9190 GCA_046090125.1 Verrucomicrobiota bacterium | reverse complement strand
CCGGCGATTTGCTCGCGGATGAACAGGTCGTAGGGCTTGTCGTCGTTGAAAGCCCCGATGACGTAGTCGCGGTACCGCCAGACGTGGGGCTTGGGGCCGTCGCGCTCGTAGCCGTTGCTTTCCGCATAACGGACCAAGTCCAGCCAATGACGTCCCCAGCGCTCGCCATAGTGCGGGGAGGCAAGCCAGCGGTCGATCAAGGCCGCCCATGCGGCATCCGAGGGATTCCTCTCGAAGGCCTCCACCTCCGCCGGTTCGGGCGGCAGGCCGAGGAGGTCGAAGGTCCCACGGCGAACCTGCTCGCGTGGCGACCCGGGCGGAGCCAGCGCAAGGCCGCGCTCCCTCAGGGCGTGGGCGAGATAGGCGTCCACGGGGTGGGATTCACCCGGGGGCACCTTGCCGGGATTCAAGGGCTGGAAGGACCAGTGGGCGCGGTCGGCAGCGGTGATGACAAAGGGCCGGGGGCGCAGGGAGGGCGGGTTGCCCTGCGGACAGGCCGTCGGCACCACAAGCATCGCCAGCATGACTCGGAGGAACCGAATCAGCGGGCGACAACTGGGATGGCTTGGCACGTCCATGAGGGGAACGAGGAATCTTGAAGACCTTGGGCCAACGCCGCGCCCCGTGCCAAGCCTTGCGAATCCCGATGCGACCGGAAACGAACTTCGCCTGTCCCTTCTTCGATGACGGCAGGGATGGGCGCCCGGATGGATGTAGCCAGCAAAAGGCCCGGCATCGCACGATGGCGATGCCGGGCCGTGGAGAACCGACTAGAGCCTCAAACTCGTCGGCGGCGGTGCTAGTTTGCCTGGATCCGGTAGAACCGTTGGTCGCCACCGTTCGCCTTGGCCGGCCGGCTTCCGCCCGTGTTCACCGGGGTGTACGGGCCGCCGATGCTGTCGGACCTCAGCAGCGTCCCGTTGCCGGTCCAGTTGATGTCCACGATGCCGCGGGCCCGGTCCACGAGGATGGGTGCCCCGAGGGACGGGGCCGTCTTGACGGCACGGTAGGTCTTGAGGGCCTCCGGATCGTCGGGGGAATTGAGGAGCACATGCTCGCCATTGGCCTTCACGGAGGTCCACTCCATCGAGTACGACGACCCGTTGCCCGAACCGCACACAAAGCGGAACGGATACAGGCCCGGGGCGGGCACAGAGACGGCGTAGGTCCATCCACCGGTGTAGCCGTCGTTCGGGTCGAGGGCCTGCTGGGCCGGGTTGTCCTGCATGCTGAGGACAAGGCCGCCCGCGTTGGCGAGGGCCACGAGGTTGGTGCCGTCGCGGAAGTTGACGAACAAGCACGGGATATTCACGCCCTCTGCGACGCCGCCCATGAAGATGGGCGGGCGGTTGGCGCGGTCGCCGGAGGCGTCGTTGAAGATGATGACGGCCTTGGCCCCGGCGGCCTTGGCGGCGGCGGCCTTGATGCCGAACGCGACGACGCCGCGCTGGATCAAGACAATGTTGTTGGAAACCTCGGCCGCGTTGACCAGCGCGGTATTGGCGAGGAGCGGGTTGGCCACGACGGCCTTGGCCACGATGGGGTTCGTGGGCAGGTCCACGCCGAACCCGGAACCGATAGACGTCCGGGTTGCGCTCATCGCGATACGGGTGCCGTTCAGCGCGAGGGGCTCCACGACCTCGACGTTGCCGTAGGTATGGGACTGCGCCTCCTGCTGCATGATGCGAGGTGAACCGGAGGCGCTGTGCGCTCCGAACTGGTAGAACCCCGCCTTCGGGAACTCGATGTAGGCCTCGGCCTCGGCGGCGAAGTGGTCGGAATGACCGGACTTGCCCGGGACGCCCGGGGCAACCGTGTTGCCGGGAATGCGGCCGAGGTCGGCGGTCCCGAAGTTGACGGTTTGAGCCTCCCACGTGTCGCCGGTCCGGGGATAGGTGGTGTCGTCGAGGTTCACGTCCTCCGCCCCGCCAAAGAGGTTACCGTTGAGGATGCCCTCGGACTTGGTGACGGAACCGTTCTCGCCGGAGACAAAGCCGATGGCGAGCTTGCTGACGCGAACGTTGAAGCCGCGCTTGGCGGCGTCACCGCTGCCCGGCGGATAGGAGAGGGTGGCATCGGCGGTGAACGTCGCGACGATGTCGAACTCCCACTCGTTGGTGACGGTGGTGCCGGCCGAGTCCGTGTACACCAGCGTGGCGGTATGGGAGGAATTGGGCTCGAAGTCCGAGGGCTTGGTGAAGGTCACCGTGGTGCGCTTGCCGGACTTGGTGGCCGTGGAGGCGCCCTGGCCATCCACCTTCAAGGACACGTTGCCGGGTTCCACGGTGGTTCCGTCGTCCTCGATGATGGCGGTGACGGCGGCGTTGGGGAGCACGTCGGTGGTGGTGAAGTCTTGGATCCCCGTGATGTTGACGCCTGGGGTGACCTTGAGGACGTAGGCGGGCCAGGTGCCCTGCGGTTGGTAGGCCTTCAACCCTCCCACCGAATTGACCAGCTTCACGTTGCTGCCGTCGGCATCCGCCGAGATGAACTCGAGGTCGCCCTGCTTGATGCCAATGTTGTGGATGAGGCGAACCGGGTAGAAGCCCGGCGCTGGAATGAAGAACGAGAAGAGGTAGTTGCCCGGCGCGTCGCCGTCGTACTCGCCCAGAACGGTGGAAAAGAGATCCCTGGGGCTGCGCCTGCCATCGCCGATGGACACCGAGAAGGAGTCCCAGGCACGAACGCCCAGCGTGTAGCTGCCCGCCTTGGGAAACTCAATCAGGGCCGTCGTGTCCGTGGCGAGATTGTCCGCCGTCCAGTCGATGCCGCCGGAGCCCGGGGTGCCGGGGAAGGCGACGTCGGGGAACCCGTTGGTGCTGTTGAAGCCGCCCTTTTCCACCACCTCGAAGAAGTTGTTGAAGTTGATAAGGCTGTTGTCGGGCGTGTTCAGGAGGAACCCACCGTCCGGGCTGGCCGCCGCGAGGTCTGCCGTGTTGTCGCCACGGAACCCGCCCAGCTGGTCGCGGATGTTTCGGAGCGCGGCCTCGTTCTGGAAGACTTCGCCCGCAAGCTGGTGGACGAACATCTTGAAGCCGGTCTTGGCCTTGTCCACCTGGCCTGCCGGGATGGCCGCGTTGGCGGAGATCAAGGCGGCGCTGGCGGTGAAGGACCACGAGTTCGTGCGGGTCACGGCAGGCGTTCCTTGGTCCGCGAAGGTCAGCGTCGCCGTGTAGGACTTGCCCGCCTCCAGGTTGGCAGAAGGGTCCAAGGTGACGGTGGTCTTGGTTCCCTCCTTGGAGACGTTGAGGCTGCCGGGGACGGCCGTGGTGCCGGCCGCAAGGGTGAGCTTGATGGAGGACCCGTTCACAGCCACGGAATCGTCGCGCAACGACACGGTGACGTTGGCGTCCAGGGCGACGCCCTGCGCGCCGGACTCAGGGAAGATCGAGGCAACATACGGACGCAATGTGCCCGAGAAGTAAGACTTCACCCGATTCGTGGGGTTGCCGACCGCCACCGTGGCGCCGTTGTCATAGAGATACCACTCCCAGCCGGAAGCCCCAAGGCGGTTGGCCCACAAGCAGCGGAAGGGATAGACGCCGGCCTCCGCGATGTTGACGAGGATGACGCGGGTCTCCGTCATGGACCGTTCGCCGTTGAACTGCCTCAGCACGGTGGCAAAGCGATCCCGCGGGTTCGTGCCCACGGTCAGCTTGAACGAATCATCCGACCCCACCGCGAGCTCGTAGGTGCCCGGCGCGGGGAACTCCAGGAAGGCGATGGCCTCTGCGGCGGCTTGCTCCAGCGAGCCCGAAGTCCCCGGCAGGCCGGGAATCGTCGCGTCGGGGAAGTCCGGTCCCACGAGCAGTCCGTTGTCGGAACCATCGCCGGCGTCACCACGGAAGTTCAGGGGCTGGTTCAGGACAAACGCACCCAAGGAGGCGTCGTAGGTGTACTTGGGATCCGCGAGGTTGGCCACGTTGGGTCCGAGCGCGCCGTCGAGCAATCGCTCCACGGTGGCGTTGAGGCCGGAATGATCAATCCCGTCCGCCTGGTAGGTCCGGACCAAGTAGCCCGGCTTGTTGGTGTCCACCCCGGTGGCCTTCAAGGAGGCCGGGATGCTGGTTTGGGCCAGAAGACCGCAAGAGGCGGCTCCCAGCAGGACGATGGCAAACGCCCATCGGCCACGTTGGAACTGGAGTTTCATAGAATGTTAGCACGGGGCTCGGAAGCGCGCCTTGCGTCCTCCCCTCTGACGCAGCGTATGGCCGGATTGACCAACCGCAACCGACGAGTTCCATCGAAGCCCGAACGCCGACCAACCCCTATCCTGCCACGAGACGCAACAGGAACGCCCCCTGGGTCCCGAGGAGGAGCAGCAGGCCCGCCCCCACCCCTGCCGCCACGTCATCCAAGACCACGCCCCACCCCCCGGGCAGCCTTTGCAGAAGGCGGATGGGCCATGGCTTCCAAATGTCGAGCAGGCGAAACAAGCCAAAGGCCGCCAGCACGTGGAGGCTCCAGGCCTGCCAAGTGGATACGCCCGGAACGCCCGCCCCAGACCACGCCCATAGTGCAACGTGCCCGCCAAACGCCAACGGCATCGCCACCACCTCGTCGAGCACGACCGACGGAGGGTCCTGCTGGCCCAGCTCCGTCTCGGCAAAACCACACGCCGGAATGGCAAGGACCACCCCCAACAGGGCGCCGAGCCCGTAGATCACCGGGCTTCCCGGAACCAAAAGCGCCAAGGTCCAGCCAACACCCACCATGCTTCCCCACGTCCCCGGTGCCGGCCTCAGCCTCCCCGCCCCCAGCCCCTGGGCCAGCCACAGCACCACCCAGCCACCCCGCCTCATGCGTCGCGCAGGTAAAGGTCCCGGTTGCGCCACAGGTAAATCCCCCCGCTCCAGATCGTGAGCCCCACCGCCACCCACGTCGCGGCGGGCACCAGCCATTCAATCCAAGGCCGCCCCGATACCGTCCATCCAAACGTCCACCGCCCCACCCACCCCCATTGGTCATGCGACATCGACACCAGGATCGCCACGATCGCGACCATCTGGGAAATCGTCTTGTGTTTGCCAAACCCCTCGGCCGCCAACACCACGGACCGGGACGCGGCCAGCAGCCTCAGCCCGGTGATCGCCAGTTCCCTCGCCACGATGACCACCACCATCCACGCATCCACCCGCCGCAGCTCCACGAACGCGATCAGCGCCGAGCACGCCAGGATCTTGTCCGCCAACGGGTCCATCAGGATGCCAAAGTTCGTCACCAGACCCCGGGCTCGCGCGATGCGCCCATCCAGGGCGTCCGTCACCCCCGCCGCCGTGAACAAGGCCAGCGCCGCCGTCTCATGCCCCGGAAACGACGCGAACAACGCCGCGAGGAACAGGCCGGTCAGCGCAAAACGTGAGGCCGTGAGCTTGTTGGGAAGGTTCAATGCGCGGCTCCCTCAGCTCTGCCGCTCCAGCAGGTACTTGGCCAGCGCCATGAGGGCCGCCGCACGGCCCCCGAAAGGAGCCAGCGACCGATAGGCCCGGGACGTGAGCCGGGCCGCGATCCGACGCGACGCGTCCAGGCCCACCAACCGCGGATAGGTCGCCTTCTGGACGGCCACATCCTTCCCGGCCGTCTTGCCCAACTGCTCCGTTGTCTGCGTCACGTCCAGGATGTCGTCGATCACCTGGAACGCGAGGCCCACGTTCCTGCCAAAGTCCGTCAATGCTCGAAGGTGCTCGTCGCCCGCGTTCGCACTCATGGCGCCCAGCCGCGCCGATGCACACAGGAGGGCAGATGTCTTGTTTTCGTGGATGTAGCGCAGCTCGGGCACGGACAGGTCACGCCCCTCGCCCTCCAGGTCTGCCACCTGCCCCGCAATCAGGCGGAGGCTGCCCGCCGCCCGGGCCAGCTCCAGCACGAAGTCCGCATGGCCGTGACGCCGCGTCGGGCGCGCCAACGCCAGGATCTCGAAGGCCTGGGTCAGCAACGCGTCGCCGGCCAAGATCGCCACCCCTTCCCCAAACACCTTGTGGCTCGTCGGCTTGCCTCGCCGGAAGTCGTCGTTGTCCATCGCCGGAAGGTCGTCGTGGATCAACGAGTACGTGTGGATGCACTCCACCGCGCATGCGAAGGGCAACGCGTCCTGGCGGCGACCTCCACAAGCCTCTGCCGCCGCAAGGACCAGCGCCGGACGCATCCGCTTGCCCCCCGCAAACAATGAGTACCGCATCGCCCGGTGAAGGGTGGACGGACGCGTCGCAGCCTTGGGCAGGAAACGGCCCAGCGCCCCATCCACGTCGCGGGTGGCGGACTTCAACCATGCTTCCAGATCAAGGGGGACGGCGGATGCGCTCGGCATGACAGGGCTTTGTAGGGAATTCGGGCGCCCGACGGCAAGCACGGTCGGACCCGCCGGGACGAACCGGGTCGCGCCGGCACCGGGGCGGCCCGGGCTGTCGACGACGCACTTTCCGCGTGCCGCGCAGGGAAACAGGGGGAAGGTCCGGGGCATGTCGGCGAAGTCCGGGAAGGTCGGTGCGCGCGTGGCGAGCGTGGATGCAAAGGGGTGGGACCCTCGGTATGCGGGCTGGTTCGAGTGCTTCAATCGCGGCGAGTACTACGAGGCGCACGACGTGCTCGAGGACCTTTGGCTGGAGCAGGGCCGCGAGGCGCCGGACCACGGCTTCCACAAGGGGCTGATTCAGGTGGCCGGCGCGTTTGTGCACGCCCGCAAGGGGCGGCCTGACCCGGCCGTCGCCTTGCTCCGGCTGGCGCGCTCGTACCTGGGCCGGTACCCCAAGCAGCACCGAGGACTGGATGTCGGAGAACTCCTCTCCCGTTGCCACCAATGGGAGGCCGGGGTGCTCGCGACCGGGGTTGCCTCGATGTTGGGCGGGCCCCTGCCCCGGGTCGAACTGGCCTCCAAGGCGGCGTCAGGACACCCCACGACGCCATGAAAAAGGGCGCGGCGCCTCCAGGCGCCACGCCCTTGTGAACCGGGCGACCGGCTACGTGCCCTGGCGACGGCGCCACAGGGCGAAGCCGGCGAGGCCCAGGGCGGCGGCGGCGGCGTAGGTCTCCGGTTCCGGGACCGGCGTGAGGACGCCGCTGACGACGGAGGCCCCGCCGGCGTTGTTGAGCGAAACCCAGAGGTTGGTGCTCATGAACTGGCCAAACTGGGGCGCGGTGAGGGCGAAGGGCACCGCCGTGAAGTAAAACTCCATGTCGCCCGCCGGGGAGGGGATGGTGAGGAGGGAGATGTTGCCCACGAGCGGCCCCACGGGGGACCCTTGGTAGATGCCCGCAGTGGTGACGCCGCTGCCGGCGGGAACGAGGACGGAGCCGCCGACGGTGCCCTGGAAGGTCACGTTGTCGAAGGCGCCGCCGCCGCCGCCGCCGGGCATGAGGATGGTGTAGGACACGAGGGCGGCCTGGGTCGCGAGGGCCGAGGCCACCATCAACGCTGCGGATGATACGAGTTTCATGATGTTGTATTATTTAACTATTATTAGGTATCACTGACTCGTGAAGTAAGCCGCCCGGGGCCGCCTCGGGCAAGGGTTGTAGTAACTAATGCTAGGTATTTAATTTTGAACACCTTCGGGTTGTCGCAGGCTTCGGCCTCCTTTCCATCCATCGCGCCGCCCCCGCCTCATGCGGCCGTGCCCCAGGCGCCCCCCTTGCCGGCGCCGCCGCGCCCCCAGGCAAGGTTCCTCCCCCAAGATGCCGGAAATCGGCCCGGGAATGGATCGGCGGGCCGAAGCCGCGTCGGCGCACCGCGCCGGTTCACCCCAACCGCCGGACGAGCGCCCAGCCGACAGCCACGTGCCCGAGCCAACCCGGGGCGACCTCCGCCAGCCCCCGCTTTCCTGCGCTAGGCCAGCAACCCGCGCACCACCGACGCCTCCTCCACCCCCGTCAATCGCTGGTCCAACCCCTGGTCCTTGAACGTGAACCGACGATGGTCCACCCCCAGGCAGTGCAGGATCGTCGCGTTCAGGTCGTTCACGTGCACCGGGTTCTCCACCACGTTGTAGCTGAAGTCGTCCGTCGCCCCGTGCACGATCCCACCCCGCACCCCGCCTCCCGCCATCCACATGCAGAAGTTCCGAGGATGATGGTCCCGGCCGTAGCTGTCCGCCGTCAGGCGCCCTTGCGAGTACACTGTCCGCCCGAACTCCCCGCCCCACACCACCAACGTCGAGTCCAGCAAACCGCGCTGCTTCAGGTCCGTCACCAGGGCCGCGCATGCCTGGTCCGTGTCCAGGCACTGGTTCTTGAGCGTTGTGGGGATGTTGTCGTGCTGGTCCCAGCCCCGGTGCAGCAACTGCACCACGCGCACGCCGCGTTCCACCAGCCGCCGGGCCAGGATGGCGCTGTTGGCGAAGCTGCCCGGTTGTGTCACCTTGGGACCATACATCTCCAGGATGTTTTTCGGCTCGTTGGACAGGTCCGTCAGGTCGGGCACGCTGCTTTGCATGCGGAAGGCCATCTCGTATTGGCTGATGCGCCCCTGGGTCTCGGGGTCGTGGTAGTGGTCGAAGGTGCGCTGGTTCAACTGGCCTAGCGCGTCAAGCATGGCCCGGCGGTCTTCCGGGGCCACACCTTCCGGATTGCGCAGGTACAGCACCGGATCGCCGGTGCCGCGCAAAGCCACCCCGTTGTGCTGGGTCGGCAAAAAGCCGCTCGACCACATGCGGGTGAACAGGGCTTGCCCGTTGCTCCCCTCGGGGAACCGCGGCGTGAACACCACGAACCCGGGCAGGTTGTCGTTGTCGCTGCCCAGCCCGTACGACAACCAACTGCCGATGCTGGCCTTCCCCGGCACCTCGCTACCCGTCATCACAAAGGTGCAGGCCGGGTCATGGTTGATGGCCGAGGTGTGCACCGAACGGATCAGGCACATGTGGTCCACGATCCCGGCGGTGTGGGGCATGATGTCCACATTCGCCCAGGTGCCGCACTTGCCCGACTGCTTGAACTTGAACTTGCTGGGCGCCACGGGGAAACGCTTCTGCCCGCTGGTCATGGTGCTCAGGCGCTGCCCGCCCTGCACGCTGGCGGGCAGGTCCTTGTCGAAATATTCGTTCAGCTTCGGCTTGTAGTCCCAGGTGTCGATCTGCGACGGCGCGCCGTTCATGTGCAGATAGATAAGTGCCCTGGCCTTCGGCTTGTGGTGCGGGAAGCCCGGCAGTGCCGGGTGCACCTTGGGCTGGGCCGGTGCCGCCAGGCCCCGCCGTGC
>JBJSZF010000776.1:0-3118 GCA_046090125.1 Verrucomicrobiota bacterium | reverse complement strand
GTCCGAGTTCGACAGGCCTGGATCGGGCCGGAACCACCCCTCCACGGTAAACGGGCCGGACAACGTGATCCGCTCCTCGACGCGGGCGTTCTCGGATCCATCCAGGCGCAGCACCTGGCGCAGCGACGAGCCCACCGCCCGCTGCAATTCCCTCACGTAGCCTTCGTCCGGCAGGACCGCCGCCAGCTTGTCCAGCGTGTAGCCGTCGATCTCGTCGCGGGCGATGTCGCCGGAGCGAACGGCCGCAAGAAGTTGCCGCGCCGGTGCCGGTGCGGATCCCATGCGATCCACGACCGCCCGCCGCTGCGACGCGGGCAGGCCGGGCCAAAGGCGGAGAAGGGCGGGCAATGCGGCATCGGACTTGGAAGACGCCAGCGCAGCAATGGCCTCGCGCCGCACCGACTCATCGGCGCTGGTCGCCATGCGCTGGAACACGTCGATGGAGCTGGCTCCTGCCTCCCGAAGCGCGCGCAGGGCGGCCGCTTGACGCGGGGCAGGGGAGCTGTCGGCGGTGGCGATGGCGGTCAATTCGGGCGCCAGATCCAGAAGGCGAAAGCCCGCCGCCAGCTTCACAAGAAGTTCGGCGTTCTGGGCGGAGGTCTGGTTGCGCCACAGCTTGCGGGCCGCCTCCGTGAGCAATGGAGCCAAGGCGACCGTGTCGCCTAGGCGCGCACGTTGGTCATGCAGGAGCTGCAAGGTCGCAGGCAACGCCAGCGCCGTCTCCAACGACCGGCGTGCGGCAGGCTCATTAGAAACCGATGCGACCAGGATCAGCTCATCCGTGGCAAGAGGTCGTTGCAATCCCGTCAGCACTGCCGCCAAGGCCCGTGCCCCCTCGGGCCCGCCATGAACCAAAGCAGCCAACGCCTTGGCTTCGGCCGATGCCTGGGACGTCGCGACGTCCATGAGTCGCCCCTTGTGACGTTCCAAGGCGACGCGGGCCAGGTAGCGCTCGAAGTCTCGGAAATACCCGGGGTTGCGGCTCCAGTCAGACGGGCGTTCCTCCGTGGCGGCACCGAGGAGCGCTTGAACGGCCTGGAGGCAGATGGCCCGGGCGTCCGCTTCCTTGGACGGCGAAGAACCAACGACACCGCACCGGTCCAGCAACTTGCCCAAGGATCGAATCCCCTCCTGCCTCACGAGCCGATCCGGGTCGGCGAGGGCTACCTTGGCGGCATTAAGCAAGTCGGCGGCGGGGGTTGCTGCGGCGTCTGCGAGGACTCGTAGAGCCTCCTTGCGAAGCGAGCGCGACGGGGATTGGGCAAGGACATGGCGCGTGGTCTTGACGGACGTCGCACCGAGTCCTTCCAACGCCCACAAGGCGCGGAGGCGCACGTCGTCGGCGCGTGCGGTCGCCAGGAGCTTGGACAAGGCCGGAACCAGGCCCTTGGCGTCGCGGTCAATGATGGCCTGCCAGGCGGCATTGGCCTCCCATGAGTTGGCGGCCGCGAGGTGGCCCGGCAGGTCGCGCTCGGGAACCTTGGCAAGGTCGGGAACGTTCGCGCGATGCGGCTGGGACGTGTGCCGGACGCGCCAGATGCGCCCGCGCAGCTTGTCGCGCTCGGGATGGTTCCTTGGGACCTCGTTGTGCGAGATGACCTGGTTGTACCAGTCGTTGATGTACAGGCAGCCGTCGGGGCCCATGGCGAGCCCAATGGGCCGAAACCAAGGGTCGCCGCTGAGGACGAAGTCCGGCAGGTGCTCCAGTTGCCAGCCATTGCCGTAACGACCCGGCGAGGACGATGTGTCGCCGCGGTGCAACCGGATGGCCTGGATTTTCCGCGTGATGGGGTTGGCCACGAAGAAGACGTCGCGCCAGGCACCTGGAAACGAGTCGGAGCCCTCGCTGAAGGCCAACCCCGAGAGCCCCGTGCCGCCCATCGGCATCTCGCCGGTCTTGGGGAACGCGGGTGAATAGGGGCGGGGGACGTCGTCGCCGCACAACGGGTAGGACGCGCCTTCGAGGAAGGGCATCAGCGGCCAGCCTTGGTCGTTGGCCTCCTGGATGTGCACCTCGCCCAATCGGTCCACGACGAGCCCCCAGATGTTGCAGGGGCCCCAGCCGACAATCTCGAACGCCGTCCCGTCCGGCTTGAACCGCGCCAACTTGGTGCGGTTGTAGTCCGTCACGGTGCCGTCGGTGGTGCGGACCTTGGAGCTGTTGAACGCACCCTGCGCCAAGAGGATGCGGTTGCCGGGAACGCGGGTGAACTGGTGCGGGAACAGGTGCGAATCCTCGATGCCGAAACCCGTGAGCATGGGGACGTGCGCGTCGGCGCGACCATCGCCATTGGTGTCGCGGTAAAGCCGGATCTCGGTCCCGTACTGGGCAAGGACGCCGTCCTTCAGCGGCAACACGCCCAACGGCATGGCCAGTCCCTCGGCGAACACGCGTGCCCGTTGCCGCCCGGGGGCCGTCGGCGTGTCGAACACCAAGATGCGATCCTTGCCGCCGCGCGCGAACAAGGCCTTCGCCTCGGCGGGCGATTCGTTTGCATCGATGGGGTAGTCCAGCGCCGTCGCCGTCCAGAGTCGCCCGGCATGGTCGAATGCCATCGGGACAAACTTCCCTCCGTCCGGCTCGGCCGCGACCAACTCCACCACGAAGCCCTCGGGAACGGAGAAGGTGGCCTGTTGCTCCTCGGGCGACAGGGGGGACGCATGGGGCGGGGCAGGGGGCACGGCCGCGCCATCGGGCCGCTTGCGGGGCGGCAACTCCTCCAGCGTGATGTTGCGGAACGACGCCTCGGCAGCGCCGCCCCCATGGACCTGGAAACCGAGGCGTCCGCCCAGCGCGGCAATGGCGGCATCTGGCTCATGATAGTCCACGCCTTGCACGCCGTTGATCCACGTTGTGATGCGTCCGCCATCGGCCCGGATCACGTACTCGTTCCAGTTGGTGCGGCGCAGGACCTTCTCCAAGGCCGCCATGTCCGACCACGCCAGCACGCGGTTGCGTCGGGACTCGTCATAGATGGATCCCCACCACGTGGGATCGCCGATGTCGCATTGGTATCCGGCCATCTCGGACGAGTTTGGCACACGTTCCGACCGGATCTGGACGCCGGAGTTGATGAAGCCCGCGCCTCCAAGGAGGCGGAACTCGAGGCGGAGGACA
>JBJSZF010000775.1:0-4138 GCA_046090125.1 Verrucomicrobiota bacterium | reverse complement strand
ACGAGGAGCAACTGCCGTTCCCGGAGGGCCGGGCGTGCGGGGTGGTGCTGGACGCGTTGTACCACGGGAGCGCGGCGTCCGGCGTGTTGCGGACGCGGTTGCTGGTGCGAACGACGCTTCTGGCGGCGGGGTTCCAGGCGTTGGCCAGCGACGGGTGGATGCGGCTGGTGCAGGTGCGGTTGCTGCGCATGGACCGTTGGGCGGCGTTGAAGGAGGCGTGGCACCTCAACGAGCGGATCGACCAGTACTACTACCAGTGGGCGGCGGCGGCGCAGGGATGGATCCCGAGGATCCTGGGGACGGACGTGCGACAACTGGGTTTGAGGGTGACGCTGGATGCGGCGTTGCTGGGCGTCGGGGGCCTGATCGGGATCCGGGTGGCGACGAGCTGCCTGGTGGGTGCGCTGGTCAACTTCGTGGTGTTGGCCCCGTGGATGATCCAGCGGGGCGACATCAAGGCCTACACGAACGCGGCGGGCGCGGTGGTGCCGATCTCGCGGGCGGAAATCGTCAACCAATGGTCCCTGTGGTGGGGGGTGTCGATGATGGTGGTGGGTTCGTTGGTGTCGTTGATGGCGCGGCCGGAGCTGTTCAAGGCCGCGTGGCGGATGCTGCGCGGGCGGGCGGCGCGCCGTGAGGACGGGGAGGACGTGCTGCGGGGCATCGAGCTTCCGTTGTGGATGTCCTACGTGGGCGTGCCGGTGGTGGGATTCTGTGGGGTGTGGCTCGGTCATGCATTCTTTGGGGTGCCGTGGTTGCCGGGCCTGCTGTCGTTGCCATTGATCTTGCTGCTCTCGGTCATTTGCACGAACTCGATGGCGCTCACGGCGTGGACCCCGACGGGAGCGTTGTCGAAGATCACGCAGTTCAGCATGGGCGCGCTCGACCGGTCGAACCCGGCGTCGAACCTGATCCCGGCCGGGATGACGGCGGAGGTGGCGTCCAACGCGGCGAACCTGCTGTCGGACATCAAGCCGGGCTACATGCTGGGCGCCAAGCCGCGCCAGCAGGCGGTGGGGCACGTGATCGGGATCGTGGCGGGCTCGCTGGCGGCGACGCCGTTGTTCTTCCTGTTGTTCCTTCCCAAGGACGCTTCGGGGGCGCGGTCGGCGGCGACGTTGCTGAGCGAGCGGTTCCCGATGCCGGCGGCGGTTCAGTGGAAGGGGGTGGCCGACCTGATTGGGCGCGGGTTTGGGCAGTTGCCGGCGTCCGCGTTGGTGGCGATGACGGCGGCGGCGGTCTTGGCGGTGGTGTTCGAGGTGCTGCGGGTGCGGACGAAGGGGCGGTTCCCGTTGTCGGCGGTGGCCATGGGGCTGGGGGTGGTGTTGCCGCCGGACGCGACGCTGGCGATGTGGCTGGGGGCGATGTTGTTTTGGTGGAAGGGGCGGGGCGCGGAGGCGGGCAGCCCGCGCCACGAGACGTGGGTGGAGGGATGCGAGCCGATGTGCGCCGGGTTGATCTCGGGGTCGGCGTTGGTGGGCATTGGGAATGCGTTGCTGAACGCGTTCCTGCCCTAACGTGTTCGGCACGACGTCCGCTGCGGATCGGTGCGGATGGGCCGGGCCGTGGCTGTCCCAGGGCGTCCGGCGCGTTCAGCGCGGCCCCGGCGGCACGGCCTCGTGGAGGAAGCGCGTCATCGTCTCGCGCAGGTGAACGGCGGTGCCCTCGCCCTCGCTAATGGAGTGGGAGCGGTTGGGATAGGCCATCATTTGGAAGGGCTTCTTGTGGCGGATGAGGGTGTCGATCAACTCCTCGAAGCCTTGGTAATGGCAGTTGTCGTCGCCGGTGCCGTGGATGACGAGGAGGCGGCCTTGGAGTTGGTGGGCGAAGTGGACGGGGGACCCGGCGCGATAGGCCTCGGCGTTGTCGTCGGGCAGGCCCATGTAGCGTTCCTGGTAGATGGTGTCGTACTGGCGCATGTCGGGAACGGCGGCGACGGCGATGCCGGCGTGGTAGAGCTGCGGGTGGCGGAAGAGGGCGTTGAGGGTCATGGAGCCGCCGCCGCTCCATCCCCAGATGGCGACGCGGCCGGCGTCGAGGTCCGGGTGTTGCGCCAGCACGTGCTGGAGCGCGTCCGCCTGGTCCTGCGAGGCGAGGACGCCGACCTTGCGATGGATGGACTTGGCCCAGGCGCGTCCGCGCGGGGCGGCGGTGCCGCGGTTGTCGAAGCTGAGGACGTTGTAGCCCTGCTGGGCCAGCATCAGGTGCCAGAGGAGGTTCTTGCCGCCCCATGCGTCGCGCACGGTGGAGCCCGCGGGCTCGCCGTACACGTGGACGAGGACGGGGTATTTGCGGCCGGGCTCCGTCTTGGGCGGGCGGATGCGCCATCCATCGATCTCGACGTTGGTTCCGGCGCGGACGCGGAGGAAGTCGGCCTTGGGCAGTTCGAGGGCCGCGAGCTTCTCCTTCAGGGCCTTGTTGTCCTTGAGGACGCGGATGGACTTGTGGTCGGGCAATGAAATGAGGTCGGTGACGGGGGGCTGGAGGAAGGACGAATGGGTGTGGAAGGCCCAGCGACCGTCGGGCGAGGCGACGTAGGCATGGGAGCCCGGGGCGTCCTTGGGAGTGATGCGCTGCAGGTGGCGGCCGTCGAGGTCGATGCGATGGAGGGAGCGTTGGGTGGGGTTGCTGGGGGATGCGATGAAGTACACATGGCCCTTGGCCTCATCGAGGTGGACCAGCTCGGTGACGTCGAAGTCGCCCGGGGTGACGGTGCGGGCCTTGGCCTCGCCGACATGGGCCAGGTGCAGGTGACGCCAGCCGCCGCGTTGGGACCAGAACAGGAAGCGCTTGCCGTCCTTGAACCACACGGGGTGGTGGTCGGAGTCCACCCATGCGTCGTCGCGGTCCACGAGGAACTCGCGGGTGGCCAGCGTGACGGGGTCGGCGAGGAACATCCGGTTGGTGTCTTGGCGTCGATTGAGCTGCTGGAGGAAGACGGCGGGCGAGCCCTCGGGCCATTGGACGTCAAAGAGGTAGTGTGCGCGCGGGTCGCCGGGGACGGGCAACCAACGGATGTCGCCGGTGGCGACCTCGACGACGCCGACGCGGCAGGCGGGGTTGAGGTCGCCGGTCTTGGGGTAGGGGATCCATTGGACCTTGGGGTAGAGGCCGTCGGTGTTGTTGACGAGGGGGACCTCGCGGACGCCGGAGGTGTCGAGTTGCCAGAAGACGATGCGGGAGCCGTCGGGGGACCAGCGGAAGCCGTCGCGCAGGCCGAACTCCTCCTCGTACACCCAGTCGAAGGTGCCGTGGATGAGGTGCGGCGAGGTGTTGGTGGTGAGGGCGGTGACGGCGTGGGTGCGGAGGTCCTCGACGTACAGGTTGCGTTCGCGCACGTAGGCGACGCGGCGGCCGTCGGGCGAGTACTTGGCGAACATGAGGGACGAAGGGGGCGCGTCGCCGCCGAGGCGGGACAACTCGCGGCTGGAACGGTCGAGGACCCAGTAATCGCCCCTGCTGTGGGTGCGCCAGACGCGACGGGACTGGGTAAAGACGAGGAGCCGGGAACGGTCCTTGGACCAAACGTGGTCCTCGACCGCGAGGGGCGAGGACTGGCCGGGCGGTATGAGGTCGCGGGAGGGGACGAGGACGACCTTGCTGCCGGAGGCGGGGTCGTTGCGGACGATGTCCTTGCCGGGGCCGTTGTGTTGGGCGGGTTCGAGGGTGGTGTAGGCGGGCTCGTCGGGGAGCCAGCGCCCGTCGAAGGACTCGGCGTTGAACTCGGGGGAGTCGAAGATGCGCGTGATGGAGAGCGCGGGGGAGGCGTTGGTGGGAGGGTGGATGGCCTGCGGTTCGGCGGTTGCTGCACGGAGGGTGCAAGCCGACAGGAGGGCGGCGGCGGACGCGAGCGCGGCGAGGGATGGAGCCTTGTGGGGGATCATGGGGTGAAGGACCGGGCGTGGATGGCGAACGACTGCGGAGAGGGTGTCATGGGAGGGCGGAGCATGGCCATTCCGGAAAGGGGCGCTTGGAAGGGTGACAAGCGGGCGCGACTTGGGTTAGCTGGCCTGCATGCGGACGGGCGCGTGCGGGAGGATGGGGTGTTTGGGAGGATTTTGCGGGGCGATGGGGTTGCGCGGGATGGCGTGGCTGGGGCTGGCGCTGTTGTTGGCCGGTGGCGGTGGCTGGTGGTGGA
>JBJSZF010000774.1:0-2295 GCA_046090125.1 Verrucomicrobiota bacterium | reverse complement strand
CGGGTCGCATCGTGTAGCCCGATTCCATGGGTTCGAACGCGACCTCGAAGTGGGTTCCGGGGCGACCGGCGTCGGGGCCAAACCAGGCGGTGAGGACCTCAGGCAGGACGTTGGTGTCGCCGTCGGCGTCGTGGGCCTCGTGGATGGCCTCCTTCACGACATGGACCCGGAGGCGTCGGCCTTCGGCGTCAGCGTGGACCCATCCCATGGGCATGGACGGGTTTTCGGCACGGTCGGGGAGCAACAGCATGGCGTGGCCGTGGGCATGGGAAACCTTGCAGGTGAACCGCCCGCCCGGTGCGTTCGTTGGCTCCTCGCGATGCAGGTATTCCGCCAGGCGCCATTCGGCGAGTTCGCGCACGAGGTCTTGGAAGGATTCCCGTAGCTCGGTGGCGATGGTGAATCGGGTGGCGAAGCGTCGGTCTTGGTAGGTGAAGAAGGCCTTGCGGGAGGGATCGCCGCCTTGTGTCCATGCGTTGATGGGATTCAGCTCCAACATGCGGGCGAGGCTCGCACGGCTCGCGAGGTAGGGGCCGACGTCCTCGCGCAGCCGGGCGGATCGTTCGGCTTGTCGTCGGAAGCCGTCTTCCAAGGCTTCCATTGGGAGGGATCCCGGGAGTTGGCCTGCGTCGAGCAGCGCGAGCAGGGTGAGGATCTTGAAGCTCTTGGTCAGCCGGGTGGATTCCAGCTCGGCGAGAAACTCCGGGGCTTGGTCCAACGCCGCCGATTGGCTGGGCGACAGGTCGCCCATGGCCTGGACGAAGCGCAACCAAGACCCATGCGAGGTCCGCAAGGCACGTGGGGTGAAGCCGTCGCGGAACATTTCGGCGGCGGTGGGGCGTCGGCCATGGCGTTCACGGAGGTCGAGGTAGTGGGCCTGGATGGCGTCGGCGTGCGCGGGTTGGCGAAGGAGGGAGCGGAGGATGTCGATGGCCTGCAGGTCGTAGGTCACCTCGCATCCGGGCGGCAGCTCGAGGTGGCCCTCCAACAGGAGGTTGAGGGCCTTGTCGATGGCCTGGTCGCCCTCGGGCAGGAGCAGCAAGGTGCGGGGCTTGTTGAGGAAGCTCCGGTGGTTGCCGATGTAGTCGATGACCGTGAGGAAGGCCTTGCCGTCGGCCTTGCGGAGGCCACGCCCGAACTGCTGCATCCACACGATGGCGGACTCGGTGGGGCGCAGCATCAGGACGGTATCAACGTTCGGGATGTCCACGCCCTCGTTGAACATGTCCACGGCGCAGAGGACGTCGAGCCGCCCTGCCTCCAAGGCCTCCAACGACGCGGCGCGCGGGGCCGAGGTCTCGCCCGAATGCACGGACACGGCCCGATACCCGTTCTGGACGAAGAACTCGGCCATGAAGTCGCAGTGCCGTTGGGAGCAACAGAAGGCGAGCGTCCGCTTGCCGCCGCGGGTGCGGAGCTGGTTGAGTGCGTTGCCGGCGCGTCGCTCGGTGGCAACGGCGCGGGTGAGCTCGGCCTCGTCGAAGCGACGGTTGCGCCACGGGATGTTCTGGTAGTCCACCTCGTCGGGGACGCCGAAGTAGTGGAAGGGCGCGAGGAGGCCCTCGCGGATCCCGCGCGCGAGGTCGCAGCGGTACACGAGGTTTTCCTGGCACAACCCGAGCAGGTCGCCGCCGTCCGTTCGCTCGGGCGTGGCGGTCAGGCCGAGCAGGAACTTGGGCGCGAAGTGTTGGATGAGGTTCCGGTAAGTGGCCGCCGCCGCGTGGTGGAACTCATCCACGATGATGTAGTCGAAGTGACCGCGCGCGAAGGCGTCCAGGTGCCGTTGCCGGCCGAGGGTTTGGATGGAGGCGAAGAGCACGTCGGCATCGGGGGTCTTGTCGGTGCCGGTGTAGTGGCCGAGCGCGGCCATGGGGCGGATGCGACGGAAGGTGTCCTTGGCCTGGGCGAGGATCTCCTCGCGGTGCGCCACGAAGAGGATCCTGCGGAAGTCCGGCCGTGCACTGTCGAACGCGCCCAGCCATGTCTTGCCCAGGCCCGTGGCGAGGACGACCAGGCCCGCCGCATTGCCGTCGCGACGGGTTTGCTCGAGCGCCGCCATGGCCTCGCGTTGGATGCGATGGGGCGGCGGCGAGGATGTGTCGGGCGCGTCGGCCATGAGGGCGACCGACGGTCGCTGCGGTGGACGGCGACGGTCCTGGTATTCCCGGATCCATGCGTGGGTGATGGGGCGGGTCGCCGGGTGGCGGAAGAGTTGGTCGAAGGATTGCTGGACGCGGGCGATGGCCTTGGGGTCGGACGCGGTGAGCACGCGGTGGTTCCATTCGATGCCTTGCC
>JBJSZF010000773.1:0-4067 GCA_046090125.1 Verrucomicrobiota bacterium | reverse complement strand
CAAGCACCCCGGCCTCCTGCTGCGTGAGGGCGCGGCGCCCGTCGCCGTCCGGCGGCATGGCCTCGACGCCCGGCTGCCGTCGCACGGCCTTGAGCAAGGGGCTCTCAAACGCCCGGCCCACGCGGATGACGGGGCCGTTCGCGCCGCCCTTCTCCCAGCCCGCCTTGCTGTCCAGCCGCAGTCCGCCCTTGGGTTCCCCCGGCCCGCCGCCATGGCAGCCCAGGCAATGGTCCGCGAGGAGCGGACGCACCTTTTGCTCGAAGAACTCCATGCCGGCATCCGCAGCCCACACGGGCGCGGGGAGGACCCCGGCACACCCCAGCGTCGCCATCACCGACGCAGCCATGGACCGCAAGGACTTCATGCCAAGGACGCTCTTCATGCTCGTTCAACCCGCGCGCCGTGTGGACCGACGCGCCGGCATGCGCCGTCCTTCAAAGCGCCACGTGCGGGTCCACGTCCCGCTCGTAGTCCACGCCCGGGAGGCCGAACCCGAACAACTTGAGGAAGTCGGCGCGGTAGCCGGCGATGTCGGAGAGGGCGGCCAGGTTTTCCGTGGTGACCTGGGGCCACAGGGCGGCGACCGCCTGCTGCACGTCCGGGCGCATCTCCCAGTCGTCGAGGCGGACGCGTCCGTCGGGATCGACGGGCGTGGGATGTGGGTTGTAGAGGCGGTCGAAGAGGCGGTTGATCTGCTCGATGCATCCCTCGTGAAGGCCGCGTTCCTTCATGACCTTGTAGAGGAGCGAGATGTAGAGCGGGACGACCGGGATGGCGGAGCTGGCTTGCGTGACCAGCGCCTTGTTGACCGAGACCAACGCGCGCCCGCCCAACGCGACCAACCGGGACGCCAACGCACGCGCCGTCGCCTCGAGGTCTTCCTTCGCCTTGCCAATCGTGCCCGCTCGATAGATCGGCCAGGTCAGGTCCGGCCCGATGTAGCTGTACGCAACCGTTGTGAATCCGGGGGCCAACACGCCGCCCGCCTCCAGCGCATCGACCCACATGCGCCAGTCCTCGCCGCCCATCACAGCGACGGTGTCCGCGACATCCTGGTCCGTGGCAGGCGGGATCGTCACCTCGCCCACCACGCCCTTGTCCGTGTCCACGGTCTTGGACGTGTAGGGCTCGCCCGTGGGCTTGAGCGTGGACTTGTGCGTCACGCCCGTGCGGGGATGGGTGCGCCGCGGGGAGGCCAGGCTGTACACCATCAGGTCGATGGAGCCCATGTCCGCCCGGATGGCCTCGACGGCCTGCTGCTTGATGGCGTCGGAGAAGGCGTCGCCGTTGATGCTGCGCGCCTTGAGGCCGGCCGCGCGCGCGGCCCGCTCGAAGGCGGCCGTGTTGTACCAGCCCGCCGTCCCGAGCGAACCCGTCTCGCTGGGCCTCTCGAAGAACACGCCCAAGGTGTCCGCCCCGCCACCAAAGGCCGCCGTCACACGGGACGCCAGCCCGTACCCCGTGGAGGCGCCCACCACCAGCACCCGCTTGGGTCCCGCACGCAGCGCGCCGTGAGCGCGGGTCCTGTCAATCCACTCCTGCACATGGGCCGCGCAGCCGTCCGGATGGGCCGTCACGCAGATGAAGCCCCTCGTCTTCGGTCGAACAATCATCGTGGAGGCATCCTGCCCACGCGGGGGCTCGGGTGGCGAGCGCAGCGTTTGGCCGGATGGGCGAGGCCGTCGCGCGATTCAGGGTTGGCCCCGGACGGCCAACCGGGCCACCCTGCGGCTGCCATGTCCGTCATTGGATTCTCCTTCCCCACGCCCACGCGCTTCGGCGCGGGAGCCCTTCGTGAATTGCCCCAACACCTCGCTCGGCTCGGCGTGCGCCGGCCGCTGGTCGTGACCGACGCCGGCCTCGCCCGGACGCCGGCGTTCGGGATGCTGGAGGCCGTGCTGGGCGCGCCAGGTCGCGGCCGGGATTGGTTCGTGTTTGATGGCGTGCATCCCAACCCCATCGAGGAAGACGTCCGAATCCCGGCGTCCATCATGCGCGAAAAGGGATGCGACGGCGTCATCGCGATCGGCGGCGGCAGCCCGCTGGACGCGGGCAAGGCGGCGCGATGGCTCGCCAAGAACCCGTGGGCGGACCTCGCCCGGTTCTACGACGTGCCCCACGACTGGTCCGGCCTCGCCCCGCTCGTGGCCATCCCGACGACGGCGGGCACCGGGAGCGAGGTCGGCCGCAGCTCCGTCATCACGCTGGACGCGACCCGCCGCAAGGCGGTGCTGTTCCACCCGGAACTGCTCGCGAAGCTCGTCATCCTCGACCCGGAGCTGACGGTGGGCCTACCGCCGCACCTGACGGCCGCGACGGGGGCCGATGCCCTCACGCATTGCATCGAGAGCTTTACGTGCCCGACGTTCCATCCCATGTGCGATGGCATCGCGCTGGAGGGGATTGCGCTCGTGATCGACGCGCTGCCCCGGGCGGTCCGGGATGGCAAGGACCTCGATGCGAGGGGCCGGATGCTAGTGGCGGCGGCCATGGGCGCCGTTGCATTCCAGAAGGACCTCGGCGTCGTGCATTCGATGGCGCACCCATTGTCCACGTTGTTTGGGATGCACCATGGGTTGGCAAACGCGCTGTGCCTCGTCGCAGGCATGCGCTTCTGCTCGGATCGCAAGCCCGGGTTGTACCGCAGGGTTGGCGTGGCGTGTGGCCTTGGGGTTCAAGGCCTGCCCGACGCGGACGCGGACGGCGCAACGATTCGCTTCGTCGGCGAGTTTCTGGCCGGGATCGGCCTTCACGGAAGACTGCGCGACCGCGGGGCCGACCCGGCCCGCATCGAGGAGTTGGTGGCGCAGGCCGTCGAGGACCCCTGTCACAAGACCAACGCCGTCCCCGTCATGGAATCCGACTTTCGAGCTCTGTACGGCGAGGTCTTGTAAGGCCGGGCGCCGACGGAGGCAGCCGACGGCGCGGAGGCCCGGGCGGCTAGGGCTTCTTTTAGGCAGGAATGCCCAGGGCGCTAGTGAGACTTACCCGTAGGAATGGTCGATGCCGTGACGTTGGTGCGGTCCTTATTCTCAAAGCCCTTGCCGCGGGACGAGGTGACTTCGGAGACATCCACGCGCACCTTGACGGCGCCAGGCTTGCTCACGCGAGGCTTGCTGGCATGGACCTTGGATGGCCTTTCCGCGTCGGCCGACTTCGGCTTGGCAAGCCAGTTGCGACGGAAAAGCGAATCACGGGCGGCCGACTCTGAGTTCCGCTGCCTCTTGACCTCCGCGAGAATGGATTCCTTTGCGTTGAAGCGCGCCTCCAACACCCTTCGCTCCGCCTGCAACGCTTCCAAGGTCGCCTTCAATGCGACACGCTCCGCATCGGTCGAGGCCCTCTTGCGCTCCGTTTCGGCAATGAGTACGTCCTGCCGGCCCAAGCGCTCGGCCAAGTCCCTCACCTGTTGGGTCAACGAGCCGATTTCGCCCTCGAGGACCTCGATGCGGCGGGACCGGGCAAGGATTTCCGCCTTGGCTTCCTCCAAGGCCGCCGCAGCCTGTTTCCTTAAGGCATCCGAATCGCGAGTAGTCCTTGCGACAATGTTGGACAAGCGCGTCACCTCCGTCAGCGCCCCAACACGTTGCAGGCGCAAGGCTTTCAGTTCCCCAGACAGCGTCGCCACCTCAATCTGTGCGACACGAAGTTGCTGCTCGAACGGCTCGGTCGGGACGGCGGCGGCATTCTCCTTTGGCGCTTCGACCACAAGGGAGGCTTGGGCATTGCTGCGCCGCGCGATAGAATTCCGCTTGGTGGCGCTAGGGAAACATCCTTCGGGGATTGAGAACAGGATTAAGAATGTCCCGAAAACCACCGCAAATATGTAGGCTCCCTTGCTCATCGACTTTTTGGCTTTTTTCCAACTGCCCCCTTCCGCAAGTTAAATAGGAAATAGCCAGGGCTTCAACCAAATATGTCGGCGATGTCGGCGAGTGTCCAAAAGGAGACTCGTTGCGGGAGCAAAAGGAGACTGGGTCAGAGCGTGTACTTCCCGAGGACCTCAGGCCATCGGTTTGCGGGCGGTGCTGGGGGCTCGGTGACGACCCAGAACTGACGGCCCGGGT
>JBJSZF010000772.1:0-4002 GCA_046090125.1 Verrucomicrobiota bacterium | reverse complement strand
CGCGAGCGCTACGGGCCGGGCAGCTTCGCCCAGCACGCGCTCATGGCCCGCCACCTCATCGAGCACGGGGCCCCCTTCGTCATGGTGGCCAACGGCATGAACTGGGACAACCACGTGTTCCAGCACGAGATCCACCAGATGCTGGTGCCGGAACTCGACCGCGTGTTGTTCCACCTCGTCACCGACCTCGAGCAACGCGGCCTGCTCGACTCCACGCTCGTGGTCGCCATGGGCGAGTTCGGGCGCACGCCATGGCTCAACGCCGCCCGGGGCCGGGATCATTACCCGAACGCCTGGTCCCTCATGATGACCGGGTGCGGCCTCAAGCGCGGCGTCGTCACCGGGGCCACGGACGCCGATGGCGTGGACGTGGTCGAGAAGCCCTACAACGAGCAAAACCTCTTCGCGACGATCTTCACGGCGCTCGGGATCGATCCGCACGCGGAGTACGAGCTGCCCGGGATGCCCACGTTTCACCGGGTGGAGGACCGGGCCGAGCCCATCCGCGACTTGCTGGCATGAAGGTCACCCTGCTCAAGGAACACAAGTTGCCCACGGGCGTCCTCGGGTTCGCCTTGGGCCCCGACGGCGGCACCGGCTTTGCTGCGTGCGCGGATGGGTCGGTGCACCGGGTGGACCTGGCGACGGGAGCCTCGGAGGCGTTCCAGGCGCGGCACGAGTCGTATGCAAGCGGCTGCGTGGTGTTGCCGGACGGCGGGGTCGTGATTTCCGGGGGGTACGACGGACGCTTGCTGTGGCACGAGGTGGCCACGGGTCGTTCTTGGCGGCAGGTGACCGCCCATCGGTTTTGGAGCTGGCAGTTGGCCGTGTCGCCCGATGGCCGCCGGGTGGCGTCGTGCACGGGCCAATACCTGCCCGGTGGATGGAAGTACGAGCCCGCGCCCGAAACGGAGCCCTCGGTCACGGTGCACGACACCATGACGGGCGAACGCGTCGCCGCCTTCTCGCATGGGCCGCCCGTGTTGAGCTGCGCGTTCAGCCCCGATGGCCGTCACCTCGCGGCCGCCAACCTGCTGGGCGAGGTCCGCGTCTGGGACACGCACCCGGCCGCCTCGCGCGAGCCCATTTCCAAGTGGACGACGCCGGACTTCACGTCGTGGGGCTCGATCAAGACGCATCATTACTGCGGCGGGATTTACGGGCTGGCGTTCGCACCCGACGGCAAGTCCCTCGTGGGTTGCGGGATGGGGCCGATGACGGACCCGATGGCAGGCAACGGCAAGATGACGTGGCAACGATGGGATTGGCGGACGGGCGAGCGCATGGCCCAGATCCGGGACGGCCAACACGGCTCGGGCTTGATGGAGACGGTCGCCTGGCATCCGGAGGGACGGCACTTCGTGATGGCCGGGCGGCAGGCGCAGGGGACTTGGAACGCGGCCTTGTTCGGGGCGGAGGACGGCGGCCTGGTGCATTCGATGGACACCAAGAAACGCATCACCCACGCGCGGTTCTCGGCGGACGGGAAACGGCTGGTGCTGGCCGGGGCCAATGGCCAGCCCCAACGCAAGGACGGTGGTTGGCCGTCGTGGGGCCGGGTCCAGGTGTACGAGGTGATTTGACGCGAGGCCCCCGCACACGGGCCTCACCGGAAGACGCCTGACCTCATCGACCGCCCCTGTGCCGTGGCTGCGATGGCTGCAAGGCGGCGGCGGTGGTGACCCGCCCGTGACGCCTACGCCGCCTCGTTTCCCTCATCCGAACGGACCCCCTCGGCCTGAAGCAGGATTTCCGTGGCACCGGCGAGGTCCATGCCCCAGCGCCGGGCCAACAAGGGCACTCGCTCGGCATTGTCGATCTCCGACGTCACCCCGCCCGTCCATCCCGCAGGCGTCGCATCGCCGTACTCATGGCAACGAAGGTCCAGCAACCGTTCCTCCAGGGTAAGGCGTCCCTCGTTCCACTCGGTCACGCCGGACCACGCATAGCCGCGCAGAACGAGCCCGTCCCGCATCCGCGCCCATGCATGGTGGCCCAGAACCCGGTCCATCGAGAAGAACTGCACCTCCCCAAGGGAGCGGCTGGCCTTCGACAGGAACAGGTAGAGCGCATCCACGTCCTGGACGGGGTCGGGCAATCCCCTTCCCACCACGAAGGTCCAGCCTGACACCGCCGCCGATACGAAGAGGCGACGCTCGCCCGCCCGGGACAAGGCCTCCGACCACGGCACGAGACGGCCCCCGACGCCCAGCGCCTCCCGCACGTGAGGCGCGTTGCCGGTACGAACCGCCAGCCATCGCCCAGGCAGGGGCAAGGCCAAGGGTGCGTGACGGGCGACGTTCCAGCGTCCCCCCGAGGCCGCCGCGGGTTGGCTGAGCCGCCACTCCCGAAGATGGCGCCGATGCACCAGGATCATGGCGACGGCCCCGGCCACCACGAGGCCGAAGCACGCCAACAATCCCATGACAAGGCCTTGCATCAACGCATCCGTATCGCTGCCCCCAACGCCTGGCAACCCCGTTGTGGCGGCCGCGCTGCCCCAGACGCCGCTCGCGGCCAAAATCCTGGCACCGGCCTCCCTTCCGCCCCCGGCCGCCGGGCAAAAAACCGTTGCGAATCTCAGGCGGTTGCCCATCAATTTGGATCGTTGGTTCTCAAAGGGTCTGACACTGCGGTCGCAACGACTGGAAGACGGACCCCAGCCGGTCTCACTTCGAGCCCGGTAAAGGAGGTTAAGTTTGGTTGTTTGGGTTAGGCGGGCACCGAAAGGTGCCCGCTTTTTCTTTGCCACGGCAACCCGACGCGTTGGGCGGCGAGCGGCCGACCGACGCCGCCAACACCACGGCGGGGCGTCGCGGGCCCTCAACTCAGGATGGCATTCGAGAGGTTTCCTTGAAATCCTTGCCCCCGGTTCCACGAACTCGTTTCACACGTTTCACACCATGAGCGAACGCAAGCTGAACATCGCCGTCGTCGGCCTCGGTTTCGGGGCCGAGTTCATCCCCATCTGGCAACGCCACCCCCTCACCACCTGCCACGCCATCTGCCAGCGCGACCCCAAGAAACTGGATGCCATCGGCAACGCCTTCGGAGTGGACAAGCGCTACACGGACTTCCACGCGTTGCTGAAGGACCCCGACGTGGACGCGGTGCACATCAACTCGCCCATCCCGGACCACGGCTGGATGTCCATCGCCGCGCTCAAGGCCGGCAAGCACGTCGCCTGCACCGTCCCCATGGCCACCTCCGTCGAGGACTGCAAGAAGATCGTCGATCTCTGCCGCAAGACCGGCCTGCGCTACATGATGATGGAGACGGTGGTGTACGCCCGGGAGTTCCTGTTCATCAAGGAACTCCACGAGAAGGGCACCCTCGGCAAGGTCCAATTCCTCCAGGCGTCCCATCAACAGGACATGGACGGCTGGCCCAACTATTGGCCCGGCCTGCCCCCCATGTGGTACGCCACCCACTGCGTCGGGCCCGTGGCCGGCCTCCTCAAGCTCACCGCCGAATACGTCTCCTGCTTCGGCTCCGGCACCATCCGCCCCGAGCTTGTGAAGCACTACGATTCCCCCTTCGCCGTCGAGACCACCCACATCAAGTTCCGCGACTCCGACCTCAGCGCCCGCATCTACCGGTCCCTGTTCGACACCGCCCGGCAGTATCGCGAGAGCATCGACGTCTATGGCTCCAAGGCCTCCGTCGAATGGCCGCTCATCGAGCACGAGCCCATGGTGCTGCACCGGGCGAAGCTGCCCGAGCCCAAGATCCCCAAGCTCGTGAAGGCCCCGGACTACGCCAAGCTCCTGCCCAAGCCCATCCGCCCCTTCACCACCCAGGGCGTGTACGACCTCGCCAAGAACACCCATCTTTCCTTCACCCAGGGCGCGGGCCATGGCGGTTCCCATCCCCACCTGGCACATGAATTTGCCTCCGCCCTCGCCCAGGACCGCGACCCGTTCCCCAACGCCCGCGAGTCCGCCAATTGGACGTGCGTGGGCCTGTGCTCGCACGAGTCCGCGCTGCAAGGCGGCAAGATCG
>JBJSZF010000771.1:0-1065 GCA_046090125.1 Verrucomicrobiota bacterium | reverse complement strand
GGTGTCGGGGATGAAGACGGCGTCGGGGCGGTCGGAGGGGTTGTTGGTGGAGCGGATGCGGTAGAGCTGCTGGACGAGGGGCTGGAGGCGCTCGAGCTCGGAGGCGGAGCCGAGCTCAAAGAAGCGGGTTTCGCGTGCGGCCTGGGCTCCCTGGGCGGCCTGGAGGTCGGAGATGATTTGCTCAACGACGGCGAGCTGTTGCTCGGATCCGGCGAGGACGAGCTGGTTGGAGTCGGGTTCCTCCAGGATGAGGACCTCGGCGGTGCCGAGGTCGGGCTGGGCTTGGACGCGGTCGGCGTAGAGTTGGCGGACGCGGGGGACGAGGACGGAGGCGCGGCCTTGGGCGATGGAGACGACCTTCATGCGGCGGTCGCCCTGGGTGCCGAGGGACTGGTCGAGCTGCTCGATGATGGAGGCGACGCCGGTGAGTTCCTTGGGGTCGCCGGTGACGATGAGGGTGCGGGTCTTGGGATCGACGGAGACGGCGACGCGACGTTGGGGGCGGCCAAAGGCATCGAAGCGGACGAGGGTGGAGGAGAGGATTTCGGAGACCTTGGCGGGGTCGGCGGACTTGACCTTGAAGACGCGGGTGGAGGCGGACTGGTTGGAGGCCTTGTCGAGCTTGCGGATGATGTCCTCGACGAGGGCGATCTCGTTGGTGGCGGCGGTGATGATGAGGCGGTTGGCTCCGGGGTCGGGGAGGATGAGGGTGTCGGCGGCGGGTGCGCCGGGGCGGGACTTGGCCTGTTCCTGGTAGAGGGTGCGGACGGTGGAGGAGAGCTCGGCGGCGTTGGCGGTGGAGAGGTCGATGACGCGGGTTTCGCGCTGGGCGAGGGCGGGTTGGTCGCCCTGGAGCTGTGTGAGGATGCGGTCGATCTCGGCGAGGTGGTTGGTGCGGGCGGTGACGATGAGGCGGGCGTTCTTGGTGTCGGGGATGAAGACGGCGTCGGGGCGGTCGGAGGGGTTGTTGGTGGAGCGGATGCGGTAGAGCTGCTGGACGAGGGGCTGGAGGCGCTCGAGCTCGGAGGCGGAGCCGAGCTCAAAGAAGCGGGTTTCGCGTGCGGC
>JBJSZF010000770.1:0-3015 GCA_046090125.1 Verrucomicrobiota bacterium | reverse complement strand
TGGGTGGCGCTGGCTCCCTTGCCCTTCCTGATGGCGGGCGCGGCGTGGTACACGACGACGGCGGGGGAACGGTATCGCCAGCGGTCGAAGGCCAGCGGGGCGTTGAATGCCCTGCTCATGGACAACCTGCAAGGGGTGCGTCAGGTGAAGGCGTTCGGGCGCGAGGAGCACGAGGACGCGCGGTTTGCGGAGCGCGCCGGCGCACTGCGGGACGCCACGCTGCGGGTGATGCGGGCCTGGGCGTGGTACAACCCCGGCATGACGTTTTCCGCTGCCCTAGGCGTGGTGCTGGTGCTCTGGGTGGGGGGGCGGCACGTGTTGGCGGGGCGCATGACGCCGGGCGAGTTGGTGGGGTTCCTGTTGTTCCTCGGCATGTTCTACCAGCCCATCGGGCAGCTTCATGGGCTCAACCAACTGGCCCAGTCGGCGCGCTCGGCCGGCGAGCGGATCTTCGACGTGCTCGACGCGTCGCCGGAGCCCGTGGGCGACGGGCGGCCGGCTGCGGCGTGGCGCGCCCGGGGCCACGTCGAGTACGTGGACGTCTCGGCGGGCTACGACCCGGAACGCCCCGTGTTGTCGGGGGTCCAGTTCGAGGCGCGGCCCGGCGAGGTGATCGCCCTCGTGGGGCCGACGGGTGCGGGCAAGACCACGTTGGTCCAGTTGATTCCCCGGTTTCGGGAACCGCTCTCCGGCTGCATCCGGATCGACGGGCGCGACATCCGGGGGATCCCGTTGGCGGAGCTGCGCCGCCAGGTGGCCGTGGTGAGCCAGGAGCCGTTCCTGTTCGACGGCACGCTGCGCGAGAACGTCCTGTACGGCCGGCCGGACGCATCGGCGGCCGAGCTGGAGGCGGCGCTTGCGGCGTCCGAGTGCGCCGGCTTCGTCGGGCGCTTGCCCCAGGGGCTTGATACCCCCGTGGGCGAGCGCGGCGTCCGCTTGTCCGTGGGCGAGAAGCAGCGGGTAAGCATTGCGCGGGCGCTGCTCAAGGACGCCCCCATCCTCATCCTCGACGAGGCGACGGCCAGCGTGGACACCGCCACGGAACGCGCCATCCAGTCGGCCCTCGACCGCCTCATGCGGGACCGGACGAGCCTCGTGATTGCGCATCGGCTGGGCACGGTGCGCGGCGCGGACCAGATCCTGGTGCTGAACCACGGCCGGATCGAGGAGCGCGGCCGGCATGACGAGCTGGTGCGGCGCGACGGGTTGTACGCGCGGTTGGTACGGCTGCACGAGGACCGGGCGGCGCTCGAGGAGGCGTAGCGTGCCGCGCGGGGGCGCGACGGGCATGGAATCAGCCGGTGATCCCGGGGAGCGGGCGTGCACCAACGCCTCGGGGTCATGATCCGGTGGCGAATCGCACCGATGCCGTGCCAGTGCAAGGGACCGGCACCGCGTCCCGTTCAGGAAGGTGAAGGCCTCTCCAGAAACCCGGGCCTTGCCCGGACGCCGGCGGCGAGTGCCGTCGAGCCGCGCGTGGCAAGCCCGGGGTGAGGGGTGGCCGGACGCAACAACAAACCCATTCGCAAATCCAGAAAGGCATCCCATGCAGTTCCACATCCTCCTCGCCATCGGCATCGCAGCAACGGCTGCCGCCCACGCCCAAGTATTCAAGACCGTTGGCGTCTATGATGCGCCGTCCCACGCCAACGCGGTGGATGTCGCCCTCCCCACCCCCGCATTCTATGCAGGCATCAGCGCCGGCCTCGCGGCTGCGTTTCCCGCCAACCGGGGCGGCGTCATCAACTTTGACTCGACGCATTCCGCGCCATGGAACGTGGCTGGAATCCCGGTTTGGAAGGCCCTCTATGGCGCGGGCTTGGTCAACGTGTGCACCGTCTCGTTCGGTTATCCGGTCGTGGTGGCCAACATGGTGGGCCAGCCGTGGACGCCGATCTCGGGCAGCCCGAACGGCCCCGGTGCCCTCACGTCGGCGGGCATTTCCCCCATCCTCGTCAAGGTGTCCGCACCCGCTCCGATCCGCCGGATGGGGCTGACGGTCCTGCAACGCGTGGGCGTGCCGCAGAAGGTGGTGGTGAACTTCATGGAGGCCGGCGGAGCCGTGAACTCGCAGTCCTTCCTGGTCCCGGCGGGCCTGGCGGGGATCATGTCGGCCCGTGACACGTTCGTGGGAGCCAACGCCGTCGGGGCTGGCGGGTTCGTGGCCGTGGAGGTGCGTTCCTTCCATGCGAACACGGGCGTGCTCCTCGCGCCGGCCATCGACGACCTGGCCTTCACCCACTAGCCGGGCGCGTCCATTGACGCTTGCCGGGCTGGAGACCCATGACGTCGCGGTCATGGCCGGCCCGCAGCCCGCAGTTCCCCTCGCGCCCGTCCTCGGCCCTGCCGGGGGCGGGCGCTTGGGTTCGGAGAACCTGCCCACGGTCGCCGAGACATTGTTTGAAACAATCCCTTGCCCGCCGTGTGGTTGTGGCAGGGCGCGGCGCGCGGATGCGGGCCGCCATGCATGAGCCACCCCCGCGACTTCGAGTCCTTCGTGCTGGAGCATCAGGACAAGGTCTTCGCCACGGCCCTGCGCATCCTTGGCAACGAGACCGAGGCGCGCGACGTGGCGCAGGAGACCTTTGTCCGGGCCTGGCACCATTGGGACGACGTCGCGACGAGCGCCGCCGCCGCCGGTTGGCTCAAGACCGTCGCCCGCAACCAGTGCATCAACCTGCTCCAGAGGCATCGCGCCCGCTGGAGCACCTTCACGGACCTGTCGCCGGAAGCCTCCGATGCACCCGGCTTCGAGGCGACCTTGGCCGTGCCGGAGGCGCAGTCGGATGCGATGCTGACCCAAGAGCAGCGGGTCATTTTGGAGCGGGCGGTGGCCACGTTGCCTCCCGACCAGCGCGCGGCGCTGGTGCTGTATCATTTCGAGGACATGGACTACGGGGACATCGCCCGCGCGCTCCGGGTGAGCCTGGGCAAGGTCAAGACGGACATCCACCGCGCGCGGCGGGCGCTCTACACGACGCTGCAACCTTTGCGCGACGACCTGGGTTGCTAGAA
>JBJSZF010000769.1:0-2952 GCA_046090125.1 Verrucomicrobiota bacterium | reverse complement strand
CTTTCCAAAGGGTCATGGGGCGCCCGGTTTGCTCGGTCACCCATGCCCCGAGGTTTTCGTCGGGGACGAAGAGGAGGTCGCGGTCCTTTGGGGAATGGCGGACGATCTTGGCCGCGTTGCCGGAGGTGCAGATGACGTCGGAGAGGGCCTTCACTTCGGCGGAGCAGTTGATGTAGGCGATGGTGTGGAAGTTCGGGTTGGTCTCCTGGAGGGCCTTGAGCTTGGGGGCGGGGCAACTGGCCTCGAGGGAGCAGCCGGCGTCGGCGTCGGGGAGGACGACGACCTTGCCAGGGTTCAGGATCTTGGCGGTCTCGGCCATGAAGTGGACGCCGCAGAAGACGATGACGTCCGCGTGGGTCTGGGCGGCCTGCTGGGAGAGGCCGAGGGAGTCGCCGACGAAGTCCGCGACGTCCTGGATCTCGGGGATTTGGTAGTTGTGGGCGAGGATGACGGCGTTGAGGCGCTTCTTGAGGGCGAGGATGTCCCGGACGATGGGATCCGGGGCGATGGCGATGTCAGCCGAGAGCGTCATGGGTGGGACGGTATGGCGGGCGGGGCGGGGGCTCAATCGCGTTCACGGGGACGGGAAGCGGGAAGGAGGAAGCGAGGGGCGGGGAGCGGGGGCAAAGGGGGGTTCGTGGTCGTGCGGCTTCATGCGCAGCGCTTGGGCTGGGCCCGGGGACGTGCGCGGTTCAAACGCAACGGAAGGCGGATCCATCCCCCACAACTTCGGGACAGGCACGTTGCTGAAAGGTCACCGGGTTCCGGCTTTTCGGCGTGGGCTGCGCCGGGATAGCATGTGGGTGCAGGGGATGAACACGCGGCGAGGATTCTTGAGGTCGTTGGCGGTGGCGGGTGGCGGGACGATGGCGGCGGCGGCCGCCGTGCCGGGGCCCTCGCGTCGCAAGGCACGGGCGTTGCCGGGCGGGATCCCGCGGCACGTGATCCACATGGTGGCGGACGGGATGGGGTCCGGGATCGTGGCGTGCGCGAACCATTTCTCGCACCTGACACGGCATCGGGAGCTGACGTGGCTGGGTTTGGTGCGTCGGCCGGGGACGGTGTATGCGCTGATGGACGTGCGGTCGCAGGACTCGTTGGTGACGGATTCGTCGGCGTCTGCGTCGGCGTGGGGAAGCGGGGTGCGGATTCCGAACGGGAAGGTAAACCAAAGCAGCACGGGCGGGCGTTTGGTGACGTTGTACGAGCTGCTGGGGGCGGCGGGATGGAAGCGGGGGTTGGTGACGACGACGGAGGTGACGCACGCGACGCCGGCCGGGTTTGCGGCGTGCGTGAAGAGCCGGAACGACGGCGAGGACATTGCGTTGCAGTACGTGGAGCGTGGGATCGAGGTGATGCTGGGCGGCGGAAGGAAGCATTTCGACGGGAAGGCGCGAAAGGACAAGCGGGACCTGAAGGCGGAGTTCGCGCGGAAGGGCGGCGCGGTGTTGATAACGCCGTCGGACCTGGCCTCGGCCCCGCGGGACCGGGCGTTGCTGGGGTTGTTCAGCGACGGGCACATCCCCTACGTGGTGGACCAGGAAGGCGGCCTGACGAAGGTGGACCCGGTGCCGTCGCTGGCGTCGATGACGCGGGCGGCTTTGGGCCGGTTGGCGGGGTCGGAGCGCTTCGTGTTGCAGGTGGAGGGCGGGCGGGTGGACATGGGCTGCCACAACGACGACGCGGCGGCGGCGATCCGGGAGATGGTGGCATTCGACGAGGCCATCGACGTTTGCCTGGAGTTCCGCGAGGAGCATCCGGACACGTTGGTGGTGATCACGACGGACCATGCGACGGGGAACCCGGGCTTGAACGGCATGGGGGACAATTACCACAAGAGCAACGCACACTTCCGGAACCTGTTGTCAGTGCGGCAATCGGTGCCGGAGATTGCGAAGCGGCTGCTGCTGGCGGAGTCGCCCAAGGACTATGAACGACGGTTGTTTGAGTCCACGGGCTACGTGATGTCGGCGCGTCGGCGCGAGCTGCTGGAGCCGTACCTGAAGAAGAAGGGGTACGCGTTGTTTGACGCGATGGCGTCGGACGTGGCGGCGTTGGGGCAGGTGTTGGCGAACCACACAGGGATCGGGTTCACGAGCACGTCGCACACGTCGGATTATGTGCCATTGCTGGCGATGGGGCCTGGGGCGGAGTCGTTCCGTGGATTCCTGGCGAACACGGAGGTGTTCGAGCGCTACGTCGGGTTTGCCGGGGTGGATTTTCGGAATCGCCAGGAGCCGTTGGTGGCGGGGTACGAGACGGACCCGGGCTCGTTGGAACAGGTTCGGGAATACGGGTGGGCTTAGCCTGGGGTAGGTCGCCTCAAGGTCCCACGCGCGCGGCGGATGCGAATGCGTGGCCGCCTGACGCGGGTCTTCGATGCGCGGGGTCAGGGAACAAGGCTTGCGGCCGGTTCTAGGCCCATCCGTCCGCCCGGGCTTGGGCGACGAGTCCCTGGACGACGCGCAGGACGGTGGCGCGGCGGTTCTCGGCGAGCTGGCGCAGGAGGCCGAGGCGTTCGAGGAAGTCGGGCGGGTCCGCGACGATGCCTTGGGACGATTCACCGTCGTAGCATTCGGCGAGGAGCCCGAGGAGGGCCTTGAGGGTGACGGCGTCGGAGTCGGCGACGAGGGCCCATCGATGGTCGTGGCAGGCGGCGTTCCACCAGGTGCGGACTTGGCAACCGACGACGCGGCAGGCGTCGGTCCGCGCGGCGTCGGGCAGGGGCGGCTTGCTACGTGCGCGCTCGACCACCCATTGCAACCGTTGCTGGGGGTCGTTCAAGGCTTCCAAGGCGGACACGATGCGTTGGCGGCGCAAAGGGGCATCCTCGGTGTGCGACGGAAGGTTCACGGTGACGGCAGGGATGGGCAGCAAAAAGTTGTCCACATCAGCAGAGCTCGGGAGAGGAGCCCCACAGTCCTTGGGCAGCGTGTGCGTCAGAGGCGCAGC
>JBJSZF010000768.1:0-7970 GCA_046090125.1 Verrucomicrobiota bacterium | reverse complement strand
GAAGATCAAGGAACGCCTGGAAAAGTGGCGCGCCGCGGCGGGCGCGGCGGCGGAGGGTCCACCGCGATGAACACCGGCGCGGCCAAGGCGCGGCTGCGGGCCGAGGTGCGGGCGCGGCTCGCGCGGATGACGGCCGGGGATTGGGCGATGGCGTCGGCGCGGGTGGCGGTGGTCGTGCGCGGGATGGGGGAGTGGCGCGAGGCGCGTTGGGTGGGTGCCTACGCGGCGATGCCGCGGGAGATTGACGTGGCTCCCTTGATGCAGGAGGCGCTGGACCGCGGCGCGCGCGTGGCCGTCCCGGGATGGGACGCCGCCTCGGAGACGTATCGGTTCCACGAGGTGAAGGACCTGGTGCGGGACCTGGTGGAGGGTCCGCATCGGGCGCGGATGCCTGCCGTGGGTTGCCCGGCGGTGGAGTTCGGGCGGCTGGACTTTGTCTTGGTGCCGGGGATAGCGTTTGACACGAGCGGGGGCCGGCTGGGGCGGGGCAAGGGCTACTACGACCGGCTCTTGCGTCCCGGTCGTGGCGTCACCTGCGGCGTGGGCGCGGACGAGCAGCGGGTGGAGGACGTTCCCATGGAGCCGCATGATGTTCGGCTCAACCGGGTGGCGATGCCCGGGGGGTTGTTTCCGGGCGGGTGAATTCGTTTCGTCGAGGACATTGGCTTCATGGCGATCGAGACGTTGGTAACGGCGGTGGCGGGCGTCGCGGCGGGCGGTGCGGCGGCGTGGTTTGTTTTCCGTGCCCGCGAGCGCGCCTTGCGGGCGGAATCGTCGGCGCGCTTCGAGGCGGAGGCGCGCGAGGTCCGCGCACGGGCCGCCGAGGAGGCCGAGAAGCGCGTGCAGGAACGCCAGCAACGGCTGGATGACGAGGACCGTCGCCTGCGCGAGCGCGAGGCGGTCGTCCATCGCCAACTGGACCGTCTGGGAACCCTGGAATCCGATCTCCGAGGCCGTGCCGAGGCGATGGACGTCGCATCCGCGCGCGTTTCGGAGCAGCAACGGGACGTCGAACGCCAGTCGGCCGAATGGCTGGCGCGCATCGAGTCCCTTGCAGGGGCCACCGTCGAGTCCGTGCGCCAAAGCCTGGTGCGCGAAGCCGAGGCCCGCGCCGCGCGTGAGGCCGCCGAGGTCGGGCGGGTCGTCGTCGAAAGGGCGCGCCGCACGGCGGACGACGAGGCGCGGCGCATCATTTCGATAGCCGTCCAACGGTATGCCGGGCGCCATGCGGCGGAGTCGTCCACGGCCATCGTGGCGTTGCCCGGCGACGACATGAAGGGGCGGATCATTGGGCGCGACGGACGCAACATCCGCGCGTTCGAGGCAGCCACCGGCGTCACGGTGCTCGTCGATGACACGCCCCATTCCGTCGTGTTGTCGGGGTTTGACCCCGTCCGGCGCGAGGTGGCGCGGCAGGCGATGGAGCGGCTGGTGTTGGACGGGCGGATTCACCCGGCGCGGATCGAGGAGGTGGTGACGGCGGTGAACCAGGAGATGGACCAACTGATCCGCAAGATGGGCGAGGACGCCGCCGCGCAGGCGGCCGTGGCGTTGCCCGACGCGGAGGTGGTCCGGTTGCTGGGCCGCCTCAACTTCCGGCACAGCTTCTCGCAGAACGTGCTCCAGCACTCCGTAGAGGTCGCCCACCTGTGCGGGCTCATGGCCGCCGAGCTGGGGGCCGACCCCGTCGTGGCGCGGCGCTCGGGCTTGTTCCATGACATAGGCAAGGCCCTCAGCCAGGAAGTCCAGGGGCCGCACGCCATCGTCGGGGCCGAGTTCCTGCGCCGGAACGGCGAGGGTCCCGTCGTCGTCAATGCCGTCGCCGCCCACCACGACGAGGTCCCCCACGAGTCCGTGTACGGGATCTTGGTGTCCGCCGCCGACGCCATCAGCGCGTCGCGCCCGGGGTCGCGGTCCGAGGGGGTGGCGACGTACCTGCAACGGCTTCAAAACCTGGAGCAGCTCGCCATGGACTTCGCCGGGGTCGAGAAGGCCTTCGCCATGCAGGCCGGGCGCGAGCTGCGCGTGATGGTCCGGCACGAGGCCGTCAACGACGAGCAAGGCGCGCAGATGGCCCGCGAGATCGCACGGCGCGTCGAGGACGAGCTGACCTATCCCGGCCAGATCCGCGTCACCGTCATCCGCGAGACCCGCTGCGTGGAATACGCGAAGTAGGCAGGAACCCGTGGGATGGGCGACGGGTTCCGCCCGGTGCCCGGACCACGAATGCCCCGCTGTCCGGAGCCATGGGGACAAGGCCGAGACGGCCCTGCCACGTTCCCCCGCCGCTCGCCGCTCGCCCTACTCCCCCTGCGTCCGCTCAATCCGCGCGCCTAGCTTCGCAAGCTTCAGCTCCATCCGCTCGTACCCCCGGTCGAGGTGATACACGCGATGCACCTGCGTCCGGCCCTGGGCCGCCATCCCAGCGATCACCAACGCCGCCGACGCCCGGAGGTCCGACGCCATCACCTCCGCGCCGCTTAGGGGACGTCCGCCCTTGATGATGGCCGAAGGGCCCTCGATGCCGATGTCGGCCCCGAGGCGAAGCAGCTCGGCGGCGTGCATGAAACGGGACTCAAAGATGCGCTCGGTGACGATGCTGGTGCCGTGCGCGAGGCACAGGAGCGCCATGAATTGCGCCTGCATGTCCGTGGGGAAGCCCGAATAGGGCATCGTCGTGATTTCCAGCGTCCGCAACGCCGCGCCCGCGCCCACGGTCAACGCGCCGTTCCTTCGTTCCACGCGCGCGCCGGCCTCGCGCAGCTTCTCCAGCACCGCCCCCAGATGGTCCGGCCGCGCCCCGCGCAACGTCACCTCGCCCCCCGTCGCCACCGCCGCCACCGCAAACGTCCCGGCCTCGATCCGGTCCGGGATCACGCGGTGCTCCGTCCCGGACAACGCCGCCACGCCCGTCACCGTGATCGTGGGGCTCCCCGCCCCTTGGATGCGCGCCCCCATGGAGTTGAGGAAGTCGCACAGGTCCACCACCTCGGGCTCGCACGCGGCGCTCTCGATGACGGTCACGCCCTCGGCGAGCACCGCCGCCATCACCACGTTGGCCGTGCCCAGCACCGTGGGGCCGGAACGGCCGCCCATGAACACGGTCGTGCCCCGCAAACCCGGCGCCTCCGCGTGGACGTAGCCCCCCTCGATCCGCATCTCCGTCCCCAGCGCCGCCAACCCCTTCAGGTGAAGGTCGATCGGCCGCGTCCCAATCACGCAGCCGCCCGGCAACGACACCGACGCGCGCCGCAGTCGCCCCACCAACGGGCCGAGGATGCAAATCGAGCCGCGCATCTTGCGGATCAGGTCGTAGTCGCCCGTGCCCGTGATCGTCTCGGCCCGGACCGTCAACGTGCCGCCCTCGAACCTCACCGCCGCGCCCAGCGACTCCAGGATCCGGCACATGAACCGCACGTCGCTGAGGTCGGGCACGTGGTGGAGCACGCACGTCTCCCGCGTGAGCAACGTGGCCGCCATGATGGGCAACACCGCGTTCTTGGAACCGCTCACCTCGACCTCGCCGCGCAGGATCGTCCCCCCTTCGATGACAAAGCTGTCCATGACCTGATTGTGGAATGCGCCCGTGCCGGGACGCCTCCGCGCGCCCGCGCGGGACGACGCCTAGCGCCGTGACGCGCGCACGATGAGAACCCGGTCCCGCCCGCTCAAGTCTTTACCCACCTGGGCGTCCTTCCACGAGCCTCCGTCAAACAACGACACCAAGGCCTCGCCCTGCCCGTCGCCAAACTCCAACGCCAACCAACCACCCGCTGCCAACCCCTTCCACGCCTGCGCCGCCAAGGACCGATACGGGCCAAGGCCATCTGCCCCGCCATCCAACGCCAGCCTGGGATCGTGCTCGCGCACCTCCGGCTCCAGCGCCTCGATCTCCCCCGATGGGATGTACGGCGGGTTGGACACCACGAGGTCGAGCGAGCCCAGCCCCGTGCCCTCCCAGCCGTCGCGCCCAAATGCATCCCCGTGACACCAACGCACCCGTCCTTCCAAGCCGTTCCTGCGGGCATTGATCCGCGCCACCTCCAGCGCGGCCTCCGATACGTCCATCGCCACCACCTCCGCCCCCGGATGCATCCGCGCCAATGCCAGTGCGATGCAGCCCGATCCCGTCCCCAGGTCCAGGATGTGCGGCGCGGCCTGCCCGGCGATGCACGCCGACGCCTGCAACACCAACTGCTCCGTCTCCGGCCGCGGCACGAGCACGCGCCGGTCCACCTCCAGTTCCAAGCCCAGGAAGGACGTCGTCCCAACGATGTGCTGAAGCGGCACCCGCGCGGCCCTTCGCGTCACGGCATCTTCAAATCGACGCGCCGCGTCGGCCGCCACCCCATCGTCGCCGAGCGCCATGCGCCGCAACCGCGCAAGGCCCGTCGCATGTTCGAGCAGCAGGCCGGCGTCGAGCTCGGCGGACTCCACCCCGGCGGCCGCCAGCCTTTGGGCGGCGGCGCGGAGCAGGGCGCGTGCAGAGGCGGGCTCGTTCACTTCGCGGGCGTGGCCCCGGGCGTTGCCTCGGGCGGGCGCCGGAACACGAGGATGTGTTGCCGGGGCAACCGATGGTCGTTGGTAACCCACTGGAGTTGGTGCAGGGCCATTTCGCGGCGCACCTGCGCCTCCGTCATCTTGTGGAGCCGCTTGATCGGCACCCATGCGTCCTCGCCCCGGTACTCGACGAGGACGAGGCGGCCGCCCGGCTTCAAGGCCTCCGCCATGCCACGCGTCGTCTCGAAGGGGAACGCGCACTCATGGTACACGTCCACCAGCACGATCAGGTCCAGCGTGTTGGGCGGCAGGCCGGTGTCCTCGGGCGTCGCCAGGACCGTCTGGACGTTGTCGATGCGCCGGGCCGCCATGTTGGTGCGCAGGATGCCTAGCATTTCCGGCTGGATGTCCGTCGCGAGCACGCGGCCGGCCGGGCCTACGTTCGTGGCAAGGCGCCACGTCAGGTAGCCGCTGCCCGCGCCCACGTCCGCCACCACCTGCCCCGGCTTCAAGCCCAGCGCGCCCAGCAACCGCAGCGGCTGCTCCTCGGCCATGCGCTCCGGCCGTTCCAGCCACGGAGCCCCCTGGTGGCTCATGAAGTGGGCAATCTCCCGGCCCATGAACCATTTCCCCATGCCGTCGGGCGACCCCGGCCTCTCCTCGTACAACGGGTCCGGCGGCGCAGGTGGCGGTGCGGCATGCGACGCCGCCCAGAGACTCCAAAAGCCCATGATGAGCGCCCATCCACCCCGTTTCATGCCGGCATTCATTGCGTCCGCATCCTCCGTTCATCCCGAGCCCGCGCGACCACAAAAGTGGGCGAACATCCAAGGGTGCAACCGTCGTCGTCCGTGACCTCAAGCCGTCCCTCTGCCCCACGCGGCAACCATGTGCCGAGCGAGGGCACGTTGCCCACGGTCGAGTTGGCGGAAGAAAGCCTTGAACCACCGACGCATCCCCGTAGCATCACTCCCGTTCTTCGGAACCATGGTCGGGGCGTAGCGTAGCTTGGTAGCGCGTCTGAATGGGGTTCAGAAGGTCGTGAGTTCAAATCTCACCGCCCCGACCATCTTGCCCTCCCGTCATCCTAAGCCCTCCCTTCCATGGGTTGGCGTCTGCGGCATCAGCCCGCTTCCGTCGCGTCAGCAGGACCTTCTCGCATGGCCCTGCCGCGCTCCCGGCACACGCCCCGCTTGCCTGAGCGCACAAAGGCGACCCATTCCAGAACCATCGGTTCGTTGGCGAACCTCGACTCCACCCCGGCAAGGGCCTCCGCGAGGCGGAGGCTGGAACGGAACAACGCGTGGTAGGCTTGCCGCAGGGCGAGGCGCTGGGTCGCCTCCACGCCGGCGCGGCGCAGTCCCACGACGTTGAGCCCGCACATCCCGTTGTCGCCGCGCCCGATGCAAAAGGGGGGCAGGTCCTTGGAGATGGCGGAGCCGCCTTGCATGAGGGCGAGCCGGCCCACGCGGCAGAACTGGTGCACGAGGCAATTGCCAGAAATGAAGGCCCGATCGCCCACCTGGACGTGACCCGCCAGCAATGCGCCATTGGCCAGGATGACGTGGTTGCCGAGGACGCCGTCATGGCCGACGTGGCTGCCCGCCATGAGAAAGTTCCCGTCGCCCAGCACCGTGACGCCCCCGGGCTTCGCCCCGCGATGCACGGTCACGTGTTCCCGGAAGACGTTGCCCGAACCGATGCGGACGCTGGAGGGGGAGCCGTCGTGCCGCAGGTCTTGGGGGGCGTCGCCGATGACGACGCCCGAGTGGAAGCGATTGTCCGAGCCCGCCTCCACCCACCGGACCAAGTGGACGCCGGGCCCGACGTCGCATCGGTCGCCGAGGACGACGCCTTCCCCGAGGACGGCATAAGGACCGATGCGCGTGCCCGCGCCCAAACGGACTGACGGATGAAGGACGGCGGTGGGATGAACCTCGACGCCTGGAATCGCTCCCATGGGCTGCATCATGCGCGGGAGGCCCGCCGCCGGTCGAGCGGGGGCTCCATTCTCATTCGACCCGCGGCCAGCAGCCCCGGACGGTCGGCGGATGGATTCGGAGCGAGGGCTGGTTGCCGATCCAGCCGGGCGCGCCGTGCTCGTCCACGAAGGCCACGCCCACGGGGACATGCGGCAGGGTGTCCGCGACGCGGGTGATTTCGGATTCGGCACGGTCGGTCATGGCGATCCACGCCTTCTTCAGGACGACGGGATCGAGGTGCCGGGCCTCGATGGTTTCCAGTTGCCTGGGATTCACCCGCGCGAAGCGGCGCATCATGTCAAGGAGCAGCATGGGGCTGAACCCGGGATCCTTGCCACAGGCAGCCCAGACAACCGCCTCCAACGGGTACCATCTTTCCAGCTCCACCATGTCCACGTAGTCGCGCGTCACCGAACGCGAGCCCAACGCGAGCGCCTTGTTGGTCGCGATGTCGAACCGATGCAGGCGCCAGCCCAGCAAGGGGTCGGGCTCAATGGGGAAGAAGCGGAAGGCGGCATCGACCGCCCAGTCGATGTCGATCTCCTCGCCGAGGTGGGCGAGGCGCGCCTTGCGGAAGCCCGTTGGGTTGCGCCAATCCCCCCGCGTCTCGTGCACGTCGTAGCCGGCCGCGCGAAGGGCTGCGACATCGGCGTTGCTTGCGCGGGCGACCTCGGCCTCGGCGTCATGGAAGATGTCGAAGTTATGGCTAAAGCGCGGGGAATCCTCGGACGAGTTGAGCACCAGGCCGCCGGCGAAGTGGCTTTCCTCGCTGCGCAATGCTGCCAACACGTGGAGCACGTCCTGTTGGAGGCGGGTCAAAGGCACGCGTTGAGCTCCTGCGCCCGCTGCCATGCGCGGCGGTCGCCCTTGCGGAGGTTCAGTACGATTTCCCGCACGTCCTCGCGGGTGCGCGGGACGAAGCCGGGATTCCACCACCAGAAGCACGAGTGGAAGTCCCGCACCGCGCGCAAGGCCATCGCCACCACCTCGGGGGAAACGGCCGGATCGCTGTCTGCGTTGCCGCGCGCCTCGCCGTTCATGTTGGCACCGTATCGACTGGGTGGAACCCGCCCAAGCAGCGCCCCGGGCCGGGGCTCAGGGCGCATGGCGTTGGGGACGCCGGGATCACCCCGTGCCGGGCGGCGGCGTCCCCATCCCGTTCGTTGGCCTACTGGGTGAAGGCGGGGAGCTTCACGATCTTGCCGCCTTGCAGGGCGGACTCGTGGGAGCACAGGCCCACGCAGGTCCAGTTGGCGGACTCGCGGGCATTGGGGAACGGGTCGCGGTCCTGCGCGAGGGCGGATGCGAACTCGTGGGCGAGGTGGGGATGGGAGCCGCCATGGCCCGCGCCTTGGGTGAAGGAGAGGTGGGTTTTCTTGGCAAGGTCATAAACGCCCTGGGTGGTGAACGGGCGGATGGGCTTGGGCAGGAGCTTGGCGTAGTCCGGGGCCTTCACGAGCTTGGGGATCTTGGGCTCGGGCAGCTTCG
>JBJSZF010000767.1:0-3790 GCA_046090125.1 Verrucomicrobiota bacterium | reverse complement strand
CGGCGATTGGGTTTGGCATGGGCGACGTCGTGCTCGCGTTGCTGCTGCGCGAGCGCGGACGGCTGCCGTCGTTTGCCTCGACGGTAGACGTGGTGGTGTTGGTGGAGGACGAGACGTTGCGGGCGGAGTCCCTGGCGGTGGTGCAACGGCTCCGGGATCGCGGCGTGGCCGTGGACTACAGCCTCGTGGCCATGAAGGGGGACAAGCAGTTCCGTCGGGCCCTTGAAATGGGTGCGGGGCACACGGTGCGACTGGAACGTGACGCGGGCGGGTTGGTGGCTCGTGTGAAGAACCTCAAGACGCGGGCGGAAGAGGTCGTGGCCGTCGCGGATGTCGCCGGGCACGTGTTTGTGTAGGGCCGTCGCGGCCGGGTGCTCACGCCTCGGGCAGGCGTTGGACGAGGTCCGCAAGGGTAATGCGACCCGCATGGGTAGCCTCGGCGGCGCGGACGGCGTCGAACTCGGCGGCGACCACGGGGCGGGTGGGATCTGCGGCGGTGGGCAGGCTGGAGCCTTGGCCGGTGCGGAGGGCGGCGAGGATGTCGGCGACGGTGATCTTGCCAAGGGGACGTGCGGGCTTGAAGCCGGGCTCGGCCCCGGCCGTTTCGACGACGAGGTTGGCATGGGCCAGCGCGTGCAGGATTTGGGAGGCAAGCCGCGCGGGCACGGCGAGGGAGGTGGCAAGGTGTTCGGTGGAGGGGGAAACGAGGCCGCGGTCGAAGCAGCGGCCGATTTCGGCCATGAAGCGGAGGGCGACGAACTCGCGGGCTTGGTGGTGGACGCGTTCAGCCATGCGTTCCTGGAGGTAGGCATGGCGGTTTTGGAAGACATACCCGACCTGCGATCCGAAGAGCACGATCATCCATGTGAAGTACAAGCCCAGGAGGAAGAGGGGCACGGCCCCGAGGGAGCCGTAGATCTTGGAGTAGGTGATGACGCGGGTGTTGTAGAAGACGCCCAGGCGGTTGTTGAGCCACCACAGGAAGCCGGCCACAAGGCCCCCCATGATGGCGGCGGGCCATTGGACCCGTGTGTTGGGCATCACCTTGTACAGCAGCCCCAGCGCCATGGACACGACCAGCACCGGCAGCAACTGCGCCTGCAACAAGGCCACGCCCGGAATTCTTTGGAGAAGCCCCGACCCGTTGCCGGCGAGGGCATTGAGGTATCCGGAGGTGGTGGCGACGAGGAGGACGACCGGCCCCAGCGTGATGGCGGCCCAGTAAAGGATGACGGACTCGAACCATCCGCGGCCGCGCTCGGCACCCCAGATGTCGTTGAAGGCCGCCTCGATGGTGCGGAGCAGGGAAATGGCGACGAACACCAAGCCGACCATCGCCGTCACCCCGATGGTGCCGAAGTGGATGTTGCCCACAAAGTCGAGGATGCGGGACGCGATCTCCGCGCGGCGCAGGGCCCCGGGATCGGCCGTGCCCGATGCAGCGCTGGCGTCGGACAAGCCCAATGTGGGGGCGACTTGGTCCACGACGCGTTCCAGCATCCCGGCGAGCTTTTGGCGGGAGGCGTCGCTGCGGGCGTCGAAGACAAGGGATGCGACCGTCAGTGACACCGCCAGCAAGGGAACGAGCGCGAGCAGGGTCGTGTAGGCGAGGGCGGAGGCGCGGACCTGGCAACGGTTGCGCCAAAAGAACCGGCCCACCAAACCCCAGAAATGGGCAAAGCGCGCCGGCCGGCTCAGCGGGGCCGACTCATGGGCCGCCAACGTCGCCGCCGTGTCGTCCTTCAGCGACGCCGTGACGTCCGCCTTCAACCGCTTCAGCTTGCCCACCGAGTTGTCGAGCATGGGCCAAGGCTATCGGCAACGTCCCGGGGCGGGGAGGGCGAAGTTGTGACCCTGGAAACGGCGGTTGTGTCGGCCCGAGTCCGCGTGTCCTCACGCGGCGGCGATGCTGCATCTCCCGTGCGCCGAGTCAGGGGACACGGCCCACCCCCATTCCCAGATCACCAGAACCTCGCCTGCCGCAGGGGGAGCCCTTGGATGGCAGTCCATCCACCCATCCGCCCGGGTGGGGACGCTTGAGGACCAGGCGACCCTGAGACCCGGCACGCCAACGACCCGTGGTCAAAAAGCGACAATCATTAGAACCGGAGACCTCCGGAGAAAGGAACGAGACCTCCGGAGAAAGGAATGAGGTCTCCGAGCAAGGAAACCAAAAGTCGCTGGCACGTTTTGAGACCTCCGGACAAAGGAACGAGACCTCCGGACAAAGAAATGAGGGCTCCGAACAAAGGAATGAGACCTCCGGAGAAAGGAATGAGGTCTCCGGAGAAAGGAATGGGGTCTCCGGAGAAAGGAATGGGGTCTCCGAACAAGGAAACCAAAAGTCGCTGGCAGGTTTGAGACCTCCGATCAAAGGAACGAACCCTCCGATCAAAGGAGGTCGCCTCGACTTACTGGACAGAGAATCGAGGCAACCGCAGGGGGTCAGTGCGCGGGCTTGCCGGAGACGGCGGCGGCGTGCTCGCTGAAGGAGCGCCCGATGCCACGCGGGGCGATGACGGAATCAATGACGCCGCGCTCGAACTCGTCCCACATGGGGGACATGCCACGCAACTTGCCCACGATCTTGGCGAAGGTCTCGACGACGTAATCGACGTCGGCCTCGGAGTTGTCCTTGCCGAGGGTGAGGATGAGGTTGCCCTGCGCGAGGGCGTGGTCGAGGCCGATGGCGGCGAGGACGTGGGAGATCTTGAGGGACTTGGAAACGCAGGAGGAACCGGAGGCCACGGCGATGCCGTTGAGGTCGCACAGGAGCAACTGGCCCTCGCCCTCGATGAACTCCGTGGAGATGTTGATGTTGTTGGGGGCGCGGCCGGAGCCGGGTAGGGGGCCGTTGAGCTTGATGTAGGGGATGCGCTCCGACAGGCCGCTCCAGAGCCGTTGCTGAAGGGCGGCCACGTGCGTCGAGCGGCCCTGCAAATCCCGGGCGGCCACTTCCGCCGCCACGCCGGCACCCACGATGGCCGGGATGTTCTCGGTGCCCGCGCGGCGCCCGCCCTCCTGGACGCCACCATGGAGGATGGAGACCAATCGAGCCCGTCGATGGCGGTACAAAACACCGACGCCCTTTGGGCCGTAAAAACGGTGGGGCGAAAAGCTAACAAGGGACGCGCCGAATGCCCGGACGTCAATGGGGAGCCATCCGGCGCTGGCCTCGCAATCGACGTACAAGGGGACGCCGGCGGCGGCGCAGATGCGGCCGACCTCGGCGATGGGCTGGATGGTCCCGATGTCGTGGTTCACATGGTGGACGGCGACGAGGACGGTCTGGGGCGTGATGGCGGCGCGGAGTTGATCGGGCTTGAGGAAGCCCTGGGCATCGACGGGGACGCGCGTGCAGGTCCAGCCCTGCTTTTCGAGGAACTCCACCGAGTTCATGACGGAGGGATGCTCGGTGGCGGAGACCACGAGGTGCTTGCCTTTGCGCTCGTTGGCGTAGGCGACGCCCTTGATGGCGAGGTTGGCGGACTCGGTGCCGTCGGAGGTGAAGAAGATTTCCTCCTCGGACTCGGCGTGGATGAGGGCGGCCTGTTGCTGCCGGGCCTTCTTGAGGGCGTCGCGGACGCGCAGGCCATGCTGGTGCAGCGAGGATGCGTTGCCAAAGTGCTCGGTGAAAAAGGGCCGCATGGCCTCGAAGGCCTCGGGAAGGAGGGGGGTGGCGGCCTGGTGGTCGAGATAGACGTTGCGCATGGCGGGATGGAGGGCGTGTGGAGGAATGGGAGGGACGCTGGGTGCATGGCAAAGCCCCGGGGCCGGACGGCCGGGGCCG
>JBJSZF010000766.1:0-7828 GCA_046090125.1 Verrucomicrobiota bacterium | reverse complement strand
CGAGCCTTACGACGACGAAAAGTACCTCCGTCAACTCGAGCAGCGCCGCTCGCCCCTGGCCGCCGCCGCCCGCCAGCTCGCCCAAGCCATGGCGACCTAACACCAAAAAAGCCTTGCACGGTTGTCCTCAGATGTTGGCTTGGCCACGTCCAGCACCTGCGAAGTCCCCATGCGACGAGTGTCCGCGAACGCCACGACGCCGCTGCAACGCCGGAATGCAACCCATCCGGACTTCGGGATGGCGGCGGTGCTGACCCGACGGGCACATGGCCGTGCAGGGAGATCGCACGTTTGCGGGGGCGACCTCCCGGAGCATGGCCAAGGTGGGAGCGCGGGGGCGCGGGGGCGCGGAGGCCCACCTGCGAACCCCAAGATCCCCCGGGCCGAGGCACGGCAGGCCAGGGCAAGGCAAGACGTCGCCGTGGGGCTTCAACGAAACCTCATGATCCCTTCCAGCCGTGGGGCAAGACGTGGCGAAACCAACCATGGCCCCATCCCATCGCGATCCATCCGTCGTCGTGAAGGACCAAGCCATGGGCTGGGGCGTGGCGACGTCCGATGCCGATGGCGCCCCACCCGACCGCCGTTGCCAAGGTCATCCCCTGTGCCGCGCGGGCTGGTTCATCCCGCGGGTCGGCATGAGAACCAGCCCATGGAACCCTGCGACCTAGGCCGGGCTGGGATAGAGGTGCTGCTGAAAGGTGGCGAAGACTCGGCCGATCTCGGCGGGTTGTCCGAGATCAGCGATGGCATCGGAAATGGCGTGGTATTTCAGGCGGAGCAACGGGGTCAGCTTCTCCTGCCCCAGTTCCTCGACGCCCACGACCACGTAGTGCTGGAGGACGAACTCCAAGAAGGCGCGCTGCTTGGCAGGGAAGCTGGAGTTCAAGTGCACGCGTGCGTAGTTCGCCCGGGCTTCCCGGGTCACCGGTGGCAGGGCAAACGCGACGTGCGCCAGGACGTCGAACAGGTCGCTCTTCTCCGCGTCGATCAGCCTCTGCATTTCCAAGAGCTGCTCGTGGCCAAATCCCTTCTCCGCGAGGCCTTGGAGCAGCCTGGCCCGGGTCTCCGGCACGCTCCAGATCGAACGCAGCTCCATCTCGCTTTGGAAGAAGTCCGGCAGCTTCCCAAACAGCAACTCCATGAACTGTTGCGCCGACATCGGGGTGCCGTTTGGGTGCCAGAACGTCGTCATCATCATGTGCTGGATGGTGCGTTCCTTGCCGTCGGCCAGCTTCACCTTGACCCGTCGATGCCGCTCGCAGGTGCACGGCACGTGGCCGCACACGTCGCAGGGTTCGTCCGGACAGGTGCACGGGGTTTGGCCGCAGGCGGCGCAGGGTTCCGGCGGTGCGACCTCGCACTCGCAGGGGTATTTGCCGCAGCCGGTGCACGTCTCCGGGGCCACGGGCTCGCCATCCCACTCCGGGTCGCTGAAGTGCTGATGCGCCTTCACGAAGTCAAAGATCGTGAAGTAATCCTTCCCGTCGAAGAGCCGGGTGCCGCGCCCGATGATCTGCTTGAACTCGATCATCGAGTTCACCGGGCGCATGAGCACGATGTTGCGGACGTTCCGGGCGTCCACGCCCGTCGAGAGCTTGTGCGACGTGGTCAGGATCGTGGGAATCGTCTTTTCGTTGTCCTGAAAGTCGCGCAACCACTGCTCGCCCAGCTCCCCGTCGTTGGCGGTCACGCGGTGGCAATAGTTCGGGTCCCGGCTCGCCTTGAGCTGGTTGACGAGGTCGCGGACGACCAGCGCGTGGGCTTGGTTCGCGCAGAACACGAGCGTCTTCTCGGTGGGGTGGATCTGCGCGAGGAAGATCTCCACCCGTTTCCGCTCCCGCTCGCGAATCTCGATCGTCCGGTTGAAATCCGCCTCGTCGTAGAGCTTGCCAGCCTCGACTTCCCCTTCCTCCACCGTGTCGTCCGAGGTGTAGCGGTAGGTGTCGAGCGTGGTCTGAATCTGTCGAACCCGGAAGGGCGTCAGGAAGCCATCATTGATGCCGTCCTTGAGGGAGTAGATGAACACCGGCTCGCCGAAGTAGCGGTAGGTGTCCGCGTTGTCCTTGCGCTTGGGCGTCGCGGTCAGGCCGAGCTGCACCGCCGGCGCGAAGTAGTCCATGATGCCCCGCCAGGTGCCTTCGTCGTTCGCCCCGCCGCGATGGCATTCGTCGATGACGATGAAGTCAAAGAAGTCGGGCGGGTATTCGGCGAACGGGCCTTCGACAGGCTCAGGCCAAGGCCTTGGCTCCGGCTCCGGCTCCGGCTCCGGCCTAGGCTCCGGCTCCGAAGAGGAGCGGGACAGTCGTTTGAGCCGCTCCCTGTCGCCTTGCATTAGGGCGATCTTCTTTGCCCGGCTCCAGCCCTGCACCTGCTTCTCGCGTTGGAACGCCTCATCGATGCGGTCGAAGCACTCATAGTACACGAGTTTGACCGGGCGTCGGGCGGCCGTGTGCCGCGATCCCTGGCCACGATCATGTTGCTGGAGCCGAAATCGAAGATCCCGCGTGCTTCCGACGTAGAATGACCCGTCGGAACACTCCAAGACATACATGTAGCCGTATGCGTCCCGAATGCCCGTGACGTCCACTTCGCCAAGCCCTGTGGCCATCCCCCCACCCGCCGAGCCCCTCTCCCCGGCCGCTGAGCCCGCCGCTGCGGTGGCTGAGCCTGTCGAAGCCGTGGCTGAGCCTGTCTCCCCGGTGGCTGAGCCTGTCGAAGCCATGAACGTCTGGAAGATCGTGAAGAACAGGCTCCCGTTTTTCGGCACCTTGCCCTTCTTGCGGATGTCCTCCGGCTTGATGCGCACCAGCGCGTCCTCGGGAAATGCCGAGAAGGCATTGAACGCCTGGTTGGCGAGGATGTTCCTGTCCGCGAGGAAGAGGATGCGCGGGCGTCGGCTCGGCTGGCCGCTCCGGTTCCAGCGGGCCTGAAAAAGCCGCCACGCAATCTGGAAGGCGATGAACGTTTTCCCGGTGCCCGTCGCCAAGGTGAGCAGGATGCGGGTGCGCCCCGCCGCGATGGCCGCCAGCACCCGCTCCCCGCGATGTCCTGGTAGTAGCGGCTGGGATGCGAGCCGCCCTTGTCCTCGTAGGGAACTGCGGCGAATCGGTCTCGCCAGGCGTCCGGTGCCGGGAAGGTTCGCGTCCACAACTCCTGCGGCGACGGAAACGCCGAAAGCTCCTCTTCCACGGCGTTCTGCATGTCGATGCCGTAGATGCCGCGTCCGTTGGCCGAATAGGTGAACCGGATGGCCAGCTTGCCTGCGTAGCTCTTCGCCTGGCCCACCCCTTCCGTCAGATCCTCGTCCCACGCCTTGGCCTCCACCACGGCCAGCTTGGTGTTCCGATATTCGAGGACATAGTCGGCGATGTCCGCCTTCCCGCGCCGCCTGCGGCCCTCGATGCGCCCTTCGGTGAGGCGATACTCGCGCCGGATGCGGCTGCCCTCGACCACGCCCCAGCCCGCCGCCCTGAGGGCGGGGTCAATGTGCTCGGCGCGTGTCTCGGCTTCGTTCATCGCTGGCTGAGGGCGTAACGGCCGCTTTTCTTCGTCCCGATCTTTTTCACCAGCCCGGCCTCCATCAAGGGGCGCAGCAGGTCCATGGCCCCCTGCTTTGAGATTTCGAGCGCGGCCCACAATTCGGCCGGAGCCATGCTCCCGTGGTCCCGCAGGAGCTTCAGCAACTGCTCCTGCCGCGGGCGCAGCACCAGCTTTCCGGTCGCAGGGGCGCTGAAGGACTGCACCCGGGTCCACGCCCGCTCCAGCGTCTGCCGCAATCCTTCCGCGCAGTATTCCAGCCAGCCCGTCAGATCCTCCCCCGCCAGCCGCACCGCTTCCAGCGCCCCGTAATAGGCCGGGCGGTTCTCCCAGTAGTATTCGTCCACGGAGAAGATGTGATGGCTGTCAAACCCGCGCCGATACAGTTCCCACAGGGCCAGCGCACGGCCCGTGCGCCCATTGCCATCGGCAAACGGATGAATCCACTCAAACTGATAGTGCAGGATGGCGGAACTGAGCACCGGCGACAGCTCCGCCGCCTTCTTGTTCCACCACTCCAGCAACTCGAACATGAGCCCGGAAACATCGGCGGCCGCCGGCGGGAAATGCCGGCCCACGCGGACCTGGATCATCCGGTAGCGTCCCGCCTCGCCCTGATCCATGACCTGGCTGGCCAGCAGCCGGTGCAGTTCAAAGACGTCCTCGTGCCGGATGGCCTTCTTCCGGGCGTGTTTCTCCACATACCGCAGGCCGGCGAAGTAGTTCAGCACCTCCCGCTTCGGGCGCGCGTCCACCGCCGACAGCTCGCGGCCTTCCTCCAGCGCACGGACCTGCTCCAGCGTCAGCGGATTGCCCTCGATCGCGGTGGACGCATGGCCATTGCGCGTGCGCGTGTCCTTTTGCAGCGCCGGAATCCACGACAATTCCACCGCCGCGCCCTGGATCCGTTCCCGCAGCCCGGCGATCTGCTCCACCTGCGACAGCAGGCGCGGGCTGATCGTGAATTGCGGTTCGTAGGCCACGCTGCTGAGTCAACTGTGAGTCAAGTTATTGGTCAAGCCGCTCACAGTTCCCCGCTGAAGGCTTGGTGCAGGAGCGACTTTTTCAACGCCGCCAACGCCGCCTGCTGTTGCTCGTGGATTCGGGCGAGGCGTTGGGTTTCGGCGGCGAAGGGACGCACCACCACTGGCCTCCACCACGGCCAGCTTGGTGTTCCGATATTCGAGGACATAGTCGGCGATGTCCGCCTTCCCACGCCGCCTGCGGCCCTCGATGCGACCGTCCGTGATGCGATACTCGCGCCGGATGCGGCTGCCCTCGACGACGCCCCAGCCCGCCGCCCTCAGGGCGGGGTCGATGTGCTCGGCGCGTGTCTCGGCCTCGTTCATGGGGTTTTGCGTTTAAAGAAGAAACCCGTGGAAATCAGGGCTTTTTCGGGTTCTTCCGTCGCTTCTCGGCTTTGCCTTTAAGAGGGCTCAGGCCCAGAACGGCACGTAGCTCCGGTAGCGGGTGGAGGTTTGCGTGGGGTCGGCAAGCTTGATTTTTCCTGCGTCCACGGTGGCGGCGATGATCTGGGAAACCAAGGCCACCTTTCCCTCAGGCAGCTTGAAACGCTCCCGGAGGCTTTGGTTGGTCATCTTTTCGTTCATCACGTAACGCAAACAGCAATGCTGGTAGCAGGCCCGGATGCGGTCGTTCCGATCCATGTCATCCAGGGTCTGGTGTGCAAACAGCACTGCGGAGGTGCGCCGCTCCCCGACGCGGAAATCCGGGGCGGGGAGCTGAAACACCTCCGCCGCCTGAATCACCTTGTCCACCCCGCTGCCTTTTTCCTCACAGATGCCCAGACGACGCATCACATCTGCCAGCCGCTCGTTGCGCGACTGGTATTCGTCAATGAATCGGTCGGGCGGGATGAAGGGCTTGCCGGGATTGGAGACTTCCATCCGGTCCTCATAGATCTCGATCATCACCGAAGTGCCCGATTCCGTGAAATCCTGGTGAATGAGCGCGTTGGCCACCAGCTCGCGGACGGCGATTTCCGGGAACATCTTCACCTCTCGGCGCAAGGCCTGCTCAATCACCTCATTCGAAGGGACCAGCCCGTTGATGAACTCCACCAGACCCTGGAACCCGACAGCATAGCCTTTCGTCCCCGGCTTGTCGGTCTTCGTCTTCAGCTTGTTCTTGCCCTCATAGACAATTACCCGCGCTGCCTTGCGAGCCAGCCGGTCAAAGGCATCCAGCCGCTTGGCGAACAGCAACCCGCCCATGTTCGTGATCGTCCACCCGTGCCCTTGCCGCACGATCAGCTTCTCGTTTTCAAAACGTTCCAAGACGCCCGCCCGGTTCACCGGATACGGCAGATGCAGCAGGTCAAAATAGCTTTGCGTGTCCAGCAACTGCACCACCTTGTCGTCATCACAACCCGTCATGGCCGGCTGGGATAGCCAGTCCGGCTGCCCCTCGGCAAAGATGGCGCGCAGCCGGTCCTCGCTCATCGGCACGAGTTCCTCGCCGGCGCGCATCAGGTAAGCCCCCTCGAAATCGAAGGCCGTTCCGCGTGGCCGGCTGGGAATGGAGAACACCAGCACCCGGCCATCCGGATGCGACACCTCCTCGATGTCCACCCGGAAGCCCAGCGCTTGGAACATCTTGGCCGCCATGTCCACCGGATCGCTGAAGGCAGCCGTGCCCACCACCTTGCGGGGTGGATGGTCCTCGATGCCCAACAGCAGATGCCCGCCACCCTCGTTCGCCAACGCCACGCAGTATCGGTAGAGCTTGCGGTTGTCGAACTGCGCCTTCGCCTCCTTGAACTCGAGCCTCTGGTGTTCAGAATGGGCCGCTCGCCAGGCATCGATCTGTGAAACCGTGATGGCCATGATTTTGGATGATTTACGGGAGGACAGGCATCGTGAGCCCAGTCCTTAAAACTCCCCGCTGAAGGCCCGGTGCAGGAGCGACTTCTTCAACGCCGCCAGCGCTGCCTGCTTTTGCTCGTAGATCCGCGCCAGCCGTTGGGTTTCGGCGTCGAGGGCGTCGAGGCGGGTGACGATGCTTTCCCGCTCGGTGAGTTTCTGCGGAATGGGAATTGGAATCGACTTGAGCGCCTTCTGGTTCAGCTTTGGTTGCGCTGCACCCGTGACAAAATCGTCGAGCTTGATGCTCTCAAAGTAGAACTCAACGAACCGCTGGGTGGCCATGTTCTCGAACTTCAGAATGTGGGCGTGATTGTTGACCCAGTATTTGCCGGAGACCGAGAAGGCGATGGGCGTTGAGCGCATCAACAGGTTCGCGCCATCTTCGGAAACGAGAAGCGCGTCTCCGTCGAAAATGTAGTCGGCGACATAGTCCACGATGCCGGACGCGCCGTAGTAGGGATACTCGCCAGCTTTGCGGTCGATCTTCGTGATGGGAACGCGCTTGCTGTCGAGGTTCGTGGAAAGTTTGTCCACTGTTGTCTCGACCCAGCCTTTGCCGCGGTGGGTGAAGACGGATTGGAGGTGGCTTTCAAAGAGGGCGCGGGCGTTTTGGAGGTTCTGGGCGGCGTGGGCTTGGGCGGTGGCCACCCCGGCAAACGCTTCGTCCAGCAACGCCACGATTCGCTGCTGCTCCGAAAGCGGGGGGATGGGAATCGGCTGCGAGCGAACGTCGCCGTCTGTGACTGCGGGATAGCTCGCACCTTTCTGCAGCTTCTCCATTGCCGCCATGAAGTCTCCGGTTTGGAGAAAGTAAAAGACGAAGCGGAAATCTACATCGGGCTTCGGGCGTAGGATAAAGTAGCCAGTGCTGCAAACTTGCTCATCGAGTTCTTCGGGAACGACGGCGATTCTGCGGAGCGTTGGGCGAATGGTTGCAAACAGGACATCATTTGCTCTTACGAGCCGCCGCGCTCGGCTGGGGGCATCCTTGCCTTTCAGCCGTTGGGTTCCCTGAATCGTCAGCGTTTCATTTGAGACGCTGGAGACGTCGATGTAGTCGAACTCGGTGTTGGGCGACCGCGTTGGGTCAGTCGTCTCGGTCTTTACCAAAACATCCCCGAGCCGCCTCTTTTCCCACCCCACCCTCATTTCAACAGCCCCCTGATCTTCTCCAGCACCTGGGCTCCTTCGGCGTCGAGGGCGGCGATTTCGTCCATGATTTCCTGGGGGCTGCGGTGGGTGACGGTGTGGCCGCCGTTGGGGTTCTTTATGGAGAGGTCCACTTCGGCGGTGCTCAGTGGCCGGGCGACATCCACGTTCCAGCTCCTGGGTGTTTCGGGGCCGCCGTCGGTGGATGAGGTTCTTGAGGCCGCGAGCTGCACGAACTCGGCGAGGTCGTCGTC
>JBJSZF010000765.1:0-4145 GCA_046090125.1 Verrucomicrobiota bacterium | reverse complement strand
GGCATGGCGGCTCCGGGAGGGGCGCTGGGAGGACCGCAGGGAGCGCCCGGAGGGCATGCGGGGGGATGCGGTGACGATGCTGGAGGACCGTCAAGGGGGCCTATGGATTGGGGGATGGGGGACGGGCTTGCTGCTGTTGGGTCGCGGGGCCGAGGTGGCGGTTGCGACGGCGGGGAGAGGCCTGCCGAGCAACTCGGTGACGAGCCTCCTGGAGGACGCGGCGGGGAACGTTTGGGTGGGATTGAACGGCGGTGGGCTGGCACGGGTGCAACGGCGGAGCTTTCGCGTGTTTGGGGTGGAGGCGGGGCTTCGCGCGATGGTCAACAGCGTGGCGGAGGAGGAACCCGGGGTGCTGTTGGTTGGGACGCATGGGGGTGGCTTGATGCGTTGGGAGGGCGGGGTGTTCGCGCCCTATCCAGGGGTTGGGAAGGAACTCGGCGAGGGGGCGTTGGTGTCGGCTGTCTTGAAGGATCGTCGCGGGGAGGTGTGGGCGGGGACGCTGGAGCGCGGGTTGATGCGTCTCCAGGATGGCCGATGGGAGGCGGTGTCGGCGGCGGAGACGGGGGCGCAGGTGATCCGGACCCTGCATGAGGATCGGGCGGGGCGGTTGTGGGTGGGGACGGCGGCGGGGGTGGCGGTGCGGGAGGGGGGGCGGGAGGCGGGGCGGTTCCGGGTGCTGGGCGAGGCGGATGGGATTCCGCACATGGTGGTGCACGGGATGGCGGAGGATGCGGAGGGGCGGATGTGGGTATGCGGGATGGGGTATGGGTTGTTTCGGATGGGGAAGGAGCGGTTTGAGCGGGTGGTCGTGCCGGGGTTGCCGGAGCGGCATCGGCTTGCGTGCCTTGCGGCGGGGCGGGATGGGTCGATGTGGGTGGGGGTGCTGGGAAGCGGGGAAGTGCTGGGCGGCGGCGTGACGGGGGAGGGGTTGGTGCGGGTGAAGGATGGCAAGGCAAGGGTGTATGGGCGGGAGGTGGGGCTGAGCGGAGGCGAGTCCGTCGGGGTGGTGGAGGACGGTTCCGGGGAGGTGTGGGCTTGGACCCCAGATCGTTGCCAGCGCGTGCCGGTGGCGTCGTTCGACGCGGTGGATGCGGGTAAGGCGTCACGGTTGGACGTGCGGATGTTCGACCGGCGGGACGGGTTTCCCGGGATGACGCGCGTGGGGTTTCATCCGGGGGTGACGCGCGGTCGGGACGGGAGGCTTTGGTGGGCGACGACGAAGGGGTTGGCGTTGGTGGACGTGGGGCGGTTGCCGGCGCGGGTGGGTGCGCTTGGCGTGGCGTGGCGTTGGGTTCGTGACGGGGCGGGGACGCGCGAAGGATCGAGGCTGCCGCCACCGGGTGGCGTGATGGCGTTGGGCGAGGCCCAGGGCGATTTGGAGGTGGGATTCCGTGCGGATCGGCTTGCTCCGGCGGAGCATGTTCGGTTCGAGGCGCGGCTGTTGCCGCACGAGGCGTGGCAGGGGGTCTTGAACGTGCATCGATTGTCGTTGAAGGAGCTTCGGCCTGGAAAGTATCGGCTGGAGGTGCGGGCGTCGGAGCGCGAGGGGGAATGGGGCACTCCGTCGGCGGTGACATTTGAGGTTCCGAGGCCCGTTTGGCAGCGGGCTTGGTTCATGGGCCTTGTGGTGGTGGGTGCGGCGGGCGCGGCGGCAGGCGTGGCACGGTGGGCTTCGACGCGCCGGATGCGGGCGCGGATGCGGGAGCTGGAGCGGGAGACGATGCTGGAGCGGGAACGGATGAGGATTTCCCGGGACTTGCACGACGACGTGGGCGCGAGCGTGACGCGGGTGACCTTGTTGCTGGAGCGCGCGTGCCGTGCGGGGGCGATCCCGCCGGAGGTGCTGAAGCCGATGCAGGAGGGGTTGCGCGAGGCGCGGGGGACGAAGGGTTCGCTGGACGCGGCCGTGTGGGCCGTGGACCCGGTGAACGACACGTGGTCGGAGTTGGTGTCGTACCTGGGCCAATTCTTCGTGGAGTATTGCCATGACGCAGGGCTCAGGCCGGTGGTGGATCTTCCGGGGGTCGATCAGGTCCAAGGGGAGCGAACGCTTGGGGCCGAGTGGCGGCATCACGTGGTGTTGATCGTGAAGGAGGCCGTGAACAACGCGGTGAAGCACTCGGGCGGGACCGAGGTCCGGCTGCGCATGGCGGATGCCGGGGAGGGGATGGAGCTGGAGGTCGGGGACGACGGCAAGGGATGGGCCGGCGACAGCCCGGGCCATGAGGGCAACGGGCTGGGGAACATGGCGTCGCGCGCACGGGCGCTGGGCGGGCGACTGGACGTGGAAGGTGCGCCGGGGAAGGGGACCCGGGTGCGGGCGTTCATCCCGTGGACCAAGTGAGCGGTGAGCGGTGAGCGGTGAGCGGGGGGCGGGGGGCGGTGAGCGGGGGGCGGGGGGCGGGGGGCGGCTGGACAACCCCTCCCGCTTCCCGCCTCCCGCTTCCCGGTCCCTCAGCCCTTCACGAGGGCGAGAGCGGCCTCGGCCATCTTGGGGCCGGTGAGGCCGTGGCGGACGTAGAGTTCCTCGGCGAGGTAGGCGGACTGGCCGAACTCGCCCGGGATGCCAAGGGAACGCACGCGATGGGGGATGCCGGCGTTGGAGAGGGCGTGGGAGAGTTGCGCGCCCATGCCGCACACGACTTGGTGGTCCTCGATGGTCACGAGGCGGCCGGAGCAACGTCGGACGGCGTCGCCGAGGGTGGCGACATCGACGTGGTTGACGAAGGGGTGGTTGATGACGGTGGCGGACACGCCCTGGGCGGCGAGGAGCTTGGCGGCTTCCAAGGCCTTGCTGAACAGCACGCCCGAGCCCACGAGCACGACGTCCGTCCCCTCCTGGATCACCTGCGCCCGGCCCCACTCGTATTGGGAACCCTCGACCCAACGGACGGGGTAGTTCTCGCGCCCGACGAAGAAGAGGACGGACTCGCCGTCGCGCCCGGCCTTGCGCTCGTCGGCGATGCGGCGGATGGCCTGGTACATGAAGGCCTCGGCCTCCTCGGCGCAGCTTGGGGCGACGACGACGGTGTGGGGGATGGCGCTGACGGCGGCGAAGTAGGTGGTGGCCTGGTGGGAGGCCCCGTCGGCGGCGTCCTGGAAGCCGACGTGGGAGAACATGGCGATGACGGGGGCCTGGGAGAGGGCGGCCATGGTGAGGGGCAGGTTGCCCTTGGTGACGCCGAACTGGCCGAAGGTGTCCACGATGGGGATGTAGCCCGCCTTGGAGAGGCCGGCCCCGACGGAGATCATGTTGGACTCGGCGATGCCGACCTCGACGAAGCGGCCGGTGGCCTTCTGGAAGGTGCTGATGCCGGTGGAGCCTTGGACGTCGGAGGACACGGAATACACCGGGTAACCCTCCATGGCGGCGCGGATGGCCCCGGCGGCGAGGCCGGCTTGGACCTTGTCCTTCTTGATGGCGGGCGCGGCGGGTGCTGAGGCGGGTGCTGCTGCCGCGGCGGCGGCCTTGGCTTTCTTGGCGGCCTCCTTGCTCTCCCAATCCGCGCGAAGGGCGCGGGCCCATTCCGCGAGGTCGGCGGGCGTTTGGCCGCCAAAGATCTCGTCCACGAACTCGATGATCTTCTCGCCGTTGGCGAGGGGGAAGCCGTGGCCGCCGGCCGCGTTCTCCATGGTGGCCTTCACGCCGTATCCCTTGATTGTCTTGACCCACAGGCACACGGGCCGCGCGGGGTTGGCCTTGGCGTCGGCCACGGCCTTTTCCACGGCGAGGTACACGGCCTGGAGGTCGTGGCCGTCGGCCACCTTGCGGACATCCCAGCCGAGGTCGTCGAGGGCCTCAAAGGTGGGCTGCATCGAGAAGGAGTCCTTCGTGATGCGGCCGGACAACTTGGTGTCGTTGTCCGAGATGGCCATGACGAGGGGGTTGAGGCGGCCCTTGGCGGCGAGGCCGGGAATGGCGGCGAACGCCTCGCGCGCCTCGCCCTCCATGGAGGCGCCATCGGACACGACGACCACGGTGACGCGGTCGTTGCCGGTGAGGCGGTCGGCCATGGCGAGGCCCTGGGCCTGGGGCAACGCGGAGCCCAAGGGGCCGTTGGAGAGCAGGACGCCCTCGGGGTTGAGGTGCGACTCGCCGTGGCCGGTGAGCTTGGAGGCGATGGAGCGGAAGCCCTTGAGGGAGT
>JBJSZF010000764.1:0-3098 GCA_046090125.1 Verrucomicrobiota bacterium | reverse complement strand
GTACAGGGTGAGGCCGCGCCAGGCCTCGATGCGGGGCAGCCCGAAGGCCATCGACTGCGCGGCGGCGTACGGGACGTTGCGAATGGATGACGCCCCGAAGCGGTCGGTGCCCTCGCTGAACGACACCTCGACGCCGGCCTTGTGAAGCAGGGCGGGCGCGGCGAACTGGACGTCGTAGGGATCCACATCGCGCGGCGGTTGCGTGAAGACGTGCTCATAGACGACGGGCACCTTGTTGGTGGCGAGCAACGCGGCGACGCGCGCGGCGTCGCGCCCGCCCGCCAACACCGCCTTGAAGCCGCGTCGCATGGCCCATTGCACGGCGGACTCGATCTGTCGGGCGTCGTCGGCGTGGAGAAAGACGGGTTCCTCGCGCCGGAGCACCTGGAGCATGCCCTCCCACGCGGGGACGAGCTTGAAGCCGTTGGTCTCGATGATCCCCGTGGGACGTCCCGAGGCGGCATCGAGGGTGAGGGGTGGAGCCTGTGCAAGCCCCGCCGCCGCGCGCAGGCGGTCGTACGCGATGGCCTGGTCCACGATCTCGTCGATCTCGCGGAGCTTCTTGTCGCGTTCCTTGGCCTGGTCCTCGGGGGACTTCCAACCGTCGCCACGCGAGCCAGGCGGGCGCGGCGAGACGTCGAGCGAGAACGACGGCCAGTACACGTGCAGGCCGGCGGCACGGCGCACGGCGACGTCCTCGATGGTCCAGCCGCCGAGGCGCAGCACGGACGAATGGCCTGCGATGGTGCCTCCCGCCGGGACGGCCTGTGCGTGCGCGAAGCCATTCGCCCGCGCGACCGGGATGAGATCGGAGTCGGGATTGACCGCGATCCACGCATGGACGTCGGGCGTGTAGTCGCCCACCTCCGTGGTGTCCCGCGCCTGGCGGAGGCCGTCGATCTCGACGAGGCCCAGCACGGTGACGGGCGCGATCAGGCCGGGGAAAAGGTGCAACCCCGCGAGGGACACGACTTGGTCGGCCGCTTGCTGCGCGTCCGGTCCGACGGCGACGATGCGCCCGTCGCGAACAAGGACGGACGCGTTGGTGAGGGAAGGGCCGGCGACGGTGTGCACGACGGCCCCGTCGAGGCGGAGGGAGTCGGCGCGGCCGATGGCCGGGGCGGCGCACGCGAGCAGGGCGGCGGCGACGGCGGGCGCGGTGCGCGAGGTCAGCGGGATCATGGCGTTCGGGATGTTGGCGATGGCGGGGAAGGGTGCGGCGGGATCGCGGCTTCAGGGACGCGCGTGGAGCGAGAGGTCGCAGTCCTGGCATTCGACGACGCCCATGGAACGGGCGTGCTCCAGGGCGCGTTGGAAGAACAACGCCCGTGCCGCGTCGGTCTTCGTGGGCGTGGGGGCGTCGGGCTTGTCCGGGGCCTTGGAGGACTTGCGGGCCTTGGCAACGAGGTCGGCGTGCTCGGCGCGAAGGGCGGCGACGCGGGCGGGCTCGTTGGAGCGGGAAAAGTAGCGGGCGCCGTCGATCCACGTCTCCAGGCAGGTGGAGGCGGAGTCGAGGGGGTTACCGGACCACAGCGCGAAGTCGGCGTCGAGGCCGGGCGCGAGCGATCCGACGCGCCTGTCGATGCGGAGCTGCCGGGCTGGGTTGGTGGTGACGAACTGGAGGGCCTCGGGCTCGGGCGTGCCGCCGTACTTCACGGCCTTGGCGGCCTCGAAGTTGAGTCGCCGGGCGTGGTCGGACGAATCCGAGTTGAAGGAGACGAGGACGCCTCGCTGGTGCATGAGGGAGCCGGCGTAGGGGATGGCGTCGATGACCTCGAACTTATAGGCCCACCAGTCGGCGAAGGCGGACGCTCCGGCCCCATGGCGCGCGATTTCGTCGGCGACCTTATATCCCTCCAGGATGTGCTGGAGGGTGGCGACGCGGACGCCGAAGCCCTCCATGGTGCGGAGGAAGGCGAGGATTTCGTCCTGGCGATAGGAGTGGCAATGGACGAGGCGGGTGCCCGCGAGGATTTCGGCGAGGGCGTCGAGCTCGAGGTCTTGGCGCGGGGCGGGGCCTTGCTGGCCGGAGGCGCGCCAGCGTTGCCACTCGGACGCGTACTGTCGGGCGGCGGTGAAGCGGTTGACGTAGAAGGTGCCGACGCCCATGCGGGTCTGGGGGAAGCGGGTGGTGTTGCGATCGCCGGCGTTGGACTGCTTCACGTTCTCGCCGAGGGCGAACTTGATGCCGGGGGGCGCGTCGGTGAGCACCATGCCGGACGGGGGCTGGCCATCTCGGAGCTTGATGACGCAGTTCTGGCCGCCGATGGGGTTGGCGGAGCCGTGGAGGAGGTTGACGGCCGTGACACCCCCGGCGAGCTGCTGGTGGATGTTCTCGGACTCGGAGTTCACGACGTCGGCGATGCGCACCATGGCGGTGCTGGGAAGCGAGGCCTCGTTGACGGCCCCGAGGATCATGGAGTGCGAATGGCAATCGATGATGCCCGGCGTGACGTGCCCGCCGGCCGCATCGACGACGAGCGTGCCGTCCGGGAGCGAGGAGGGCTCGGGTCCGACGGACACGATGCGCCCGGCGACGGCGAGGAGGGCGCCGCGCACGACGCCCTGGGTGGTGCCGGTCCAGAGGGTGGCGTTGCGAACGAGCACGGCGGGCGGGTTCGTGAGGGGGCCGCGCCCGGCCATGGGGTTGCGCGCGACGCGCTTGTCGGGCTCGGCGGGCTTGGCCTTGGCGACGTCGTTGGTCCCGTTGGACGACTTGGCGGACGCCTTGGCCTCGTTGCGAGGCAACGGGAACTGGAACGCGACGCCGTCGATCCAGACGGCACGCACATGGCTGGTGGGTGCGAAGTAGGAGCCGTCCACGACCGTGAGGAAGGCGCGCTTGCCGGGCTCGATGGTGCCCAGCCGGTCGGCCAGCCCGCACAACCGGGCGGGAACGGTGGTGAGCCCCGCCAGGGCGTCCGCCTCGGGCAAGCCCCGGTCAATGGCGGCCCGCAGGTTCCGGCGGAAGTCCTTCCGGTCCGATAGGCCGTGCGTCGTCAGGGCGACGTCGAGTCCGGCGCGGCGCAGGACGGTGGGGTTTTCCGGAGCCCAATCCCATTGGCGGAGCAGGTCGAGGGGCACCGTGTCCCAGTCGG
>JBJSZF010000763.1:0-10561 GCA_046090125.1 Verrucomicrobiota bacterium | reverse complement strand
CGGGTGGCGGGTGGCGGGCGCGGGCGTCGTCATGTTTGACGATGGCGGGCCAAGGCCCAACGGGGCGTCGCCCTTTCTGTCCGGGGGAACGCACTGGGTTGTCTCACCCTAGAAGCGGCTGTCGGGCGTGCGGTCGTCCGCGTGCCCTCACTCGGCGACGGCAATGCCGCGTGCCCGGAGTGCCGGGTGCGGGGCTCCGGCCTTCAGCCGAACGTCGCCCCCCACGACCCCATCCGCAGGGTGAGCCCTTGGGTGCCTGTCCATGAACCCTCCCACCGAATGGGAAGGCCTTTTCCTCGTATTGGAATCCTCTTCGACGGCCGTCTCTTGGGTCAGAGAAGCCGTATCCGCGCGAACACCTCGCTGGCACCCGGCGGCCGGTCGGGGGACCAAGGCCCAGCAGGCGTGGGGGCATACTCGATGCGAACGGGGAGGTCGGTGGGCTCGACCACGAACACGGGGCCGCCAGCGGTCTGGAGCACGTCGATGGTGGGGAGCCAGAGTTGGTTGGCGAGGCCGGGGTCGGAGACGAACGGGTTGCGATTGCCCTGGAGGCGTTGGACCCCGAGGTCCCGGGCACGCTCGTCGTCGTCGGGAGGGTCCTCGCGGTTCCAGTGGAGCAGGGTGCTGAGGCGGCCCATGAGCGTGGTCGTGGCGGAGATTTGGGAGACGTCCTCGACGAGTTCGAGGTCGGGCTCGTTGGGCGCGTCGCCCTCGTAGCGAACGGCCATGAAGAACACGGCGCGGGCGAGGTCGCCCCGTTGGTGGGCGGGAGGCTCCCAGCTATTGGCGTCCGCCGTGCATTCGGGGGCCTCGGGATGGGCGGGGGCACGGATGCCGCCCTCGGCGGCGGAAGAGAGGTCGTACCACTTGTTGCCGCGGGCACTGTTCACGTTGGCGTCGCAGGCACGGAGGTTGTGGAGGTCGGAAAAGGAGGGCTCGATGTCGTCGAGGCCGTAGGAGTTGGGCCAGAGGTGCTCGCGATTCCAACCGGAGGTGGCTCCGAACGTCGCCGTGGGAAGCTGCGCCCGGCTGTAGATGAGGCGCACTTGGTTGGTATTGCCGGGGACGGAATCGAGGACGGCCAACGCATCCCAAACGTCGAGGCGGGTCGAGGACGTGTACGGGATCACCCGGGCTCCATTCCGGGCTTCGGCATGGAGCCGGGCGCGCAGGACGGGGTCGGTGGCCCAACAGGGAAGCCACGCGACGAGAAGCAGGAGGACGCGCACTCGGGCGGCATCGTGCTCCTGGACGGCCCGGTTGCAAGGCTCCGGCCTTCGGCTTGGCCGGCCGAAGCATGCCGCGGTCTGGCCGACCGTGCGCGATGATGGGCCTAGCCCATGGTCACGACGGCGTAGTTGCGCCGGCCCTTGCGGAGGAGGAGGTACTTGCCAAAGAGGACGTCGGCGGGCGCGACGCGTCGGCCGACCTCGGTGAGGCGGACGTTGTTGAGGTAGAGGCCGCCACCCTCGAGATCCTTGCGGGCCTGTCCCTTGCTGGAGACGAGCTGGGCATGGACGAACAGGTCGAGGACGGGCACGCCGGCATCGCCGAGGGACAAGGGCGCCAGTGGCACGGTGGGCACCTCGCCAACGATCTCGGCGAAGGTGGATTCCCCGACGCCTTCGAGTCCGCCACCGAAGAGAATCTCGGAGGCACGCTGGGCCTCGGCGGTCGCTGCGGGCCCGTGGATGAGGTCGGTGACCGCCTTGGCCAGGGCCTTGTGGGCGTCGCGTCCGGACGGGTTGGCCTCATGGGCGGCCGCCAGCGCGTCGATCTCGTCGCGCCCCAGGAACGTGAAGTAACGGAGGTAACGGACGACGTCGCGGTCGTCGGCCTGGATCCAGAACTGGTAGAAGCGGTACACGCTGGTCTTGCGCGCATCGAGCCACACGGTGCCGCTCTCGGTCTTCCCGAACTTGGTGCCATCGGCCTTCGTGATGAGGGGCAGCGTGAGCCCGTAGGCTTGGCGGCCGAGCTTCTTGCGAACCAGCTCGATGCCGGCCGTGATGTTGCCCCATTGGTCCGAACCGCCGATTTGGAGGGTGCAGCCGTGGGCGTCGCACAGGTGGTAGAAGTCGAACGCTTGGAGCAGCATGTAGCTGAACTCGGTGTAGCTGATGCCGACGTCACGGTCCTCCATGCGGGCGCGCACGGATTCCTTGGCGACCATCTGGTTGACGGTGAAGTGCTTGCCGACGTCTCGGAGGAAGTCGAGGAAGCTGACGGGCGCGGTCCAGTCGGCGTTGTCCACGAGGCGCGCGGGGTTGATGCGCGGGCCGAAGTCGAGGAGGCGGGCGAGCTGGGGGCGCACGGCGGCAACGTTGGCGGCGATGCGTTCCTTGGTGAGGAGGGTGCGTTCCTGCGACTTGCCGCTCGGGTCGCCAATCGAGCCCGTCGCGCCGCCCGCAACCGCGATGGGGCAATGTCCGGCGTCCTGGAACCGGCGCAGCGCCAGCAACGGCACCAGGCTGCCCACGTGCAGGCTGTCGGCCGTGGGATCAAACCCGCAGTACAACGTCACGGGCCCCGCCGCCAGTTGCCCGGCCAACCCGGCCTTGTCGGTGCAGTCCGACACCAGCCCACGCCATTCCAGTTCCTCAAGGATGCTCGCGCCCATCGACGGAGGAGCCTATCCGGCGACGGCGCCCGGCGTCGAACCCGGAACGAGGGACGGGCACGCGCCATGAGCCACGGGCGGCCTCGCCTGGGCGGAAGGCGAGTCATTCATTGCCGCAGCCCTCATGTGGAATAGCCTCGGGACATGGCGACGATCCTACAGATTGACGACGCGCTCCTTGCAGCGGCCCAGCAAGCCGGCGGCTTCAAGACCCAGCGGGAGACCGTCCACCAGGCGCTGGCGGACTATGTGCGGCGTCGCGGACAGGTCCGCATTCGAGCGTTGTTTGGAAAGGTCGATCTCCATCCTGGATTTGTTCCCAGGAAGCTGAGGGAGAAGCGGTGAGGACCCTGGTGGATTCCACCAAAGGGGCTGAACACGTCCCGCTGGTGGACGGGTCTTGCCCCAGTTGAAAACGCCGGACTCGGGGGGTGCGCCAGAGGAGGAGGTGGCCATGGCTATGGCCTTGGGGCGGCGTAGCCGTGGCGGAAGGTGGGGAAGATGGGGTTCCACCCGAGTTCCTCGCGGAGGCGTTGGTTGGAGACGCGCTTGTTGGTGCGTGCGCGGGTGCGGGTTGGGGGCCGTCGTTCCGCGTCGTTGCCATGTCCCGGCATGGGCAGGCCATGAGCGTCGGCGAGCCATTGGAGGAAGTCGCGCTGACGAACGGGCTCGTCGTCGTTGACGTTGTACACCCGGCCCGGCTGGCCGGACGAGGCGGCGGCGAGGGCGGCGGCGGCGACGTCGTCGCGATGGATCATGTTGAGCCAACGGGAGCCGTCGCCGTCGAGTCGGGCCTCGCCGCGCAGGAGTTGCTGGAGGGCATGGCCGCGTCCGGGGCCGTAGATGCCGGAGACGCGAAGGAGGATGGCGGGGAAGCCGGAGGACCGACAGGCCGCGAGGAGGACGTGCTCGGCCTCGACGAGGACGCGGGCCGAGTGGGAGCCGGGCTGGGCGGGCGATGCCTCGTCCACCCACGATCCGTCGGCTTGCCCGTACACGCTGGTGCTGCCGACGTGGACCAGGCGCCCAAGGCCGGCCCCTTCGAGATGCGAGACAAGGTTCCGCGTGCCGTCGAGAGAGACGCGGCGGTAGGCGTCGACGCCACCACCGGACGACGAGGCGGCGTTGACGACGACATCCCAGTTCCGGGGCCACGTGGCGACCGAGGCCGGGTCGTAGACGTCGCCGGCCAGCGGCTGGATGTTTTCGGAGGCGAGGGCTTGGAGGCCTTCGGGGGAGCGGCGGACGCCATGGACGTCATGGCCAGCGCGGACGAGGGCTCGCGCAACCTCCATTCCGACGTAGCCACAGCCAACAATCAGGACGCGCATGGGGTTGGGGGTGGCGCTCCGTTGCGCTCGAGTTCGAGGAGCCACTGCTTGCGCCAAAGGCCGGCGCTGAAGCCGCCGAGGTTGCCGCTGGCGTGGATGACCCGATGGCAGGGCACGACGATGGCGACGGGGTTGCGTCCGTTGGCTTGTCCGGCGGCACGGGAACCCCCGGGGCTGCCCACGGATGTGGCGAGCTGTGCGTAGGAGTGGGTGGAGCCGTGGGGGATGTGGAGGAGCGCGGACCAGACGCGTTGCTGGAAGGGGGTGCCACGGAGCGCCAGCGGGAGGTCGAAGCGAGGCAAGCGGCCTTGGAAGTAGCGGTCGAGTTGACGCCGGGCCGCGTCGAGGAGCGGATGGGTCCCATGCTCGACGGGACGGCCCACCCAACGGGCGGCGTCGCGGCGGCCGGTTTCGGCTTGGGACTCGGCTTCGGGCTGGTCCAGGAAGCGCAACAGGCACAGGCCCTCGTGTGCGACGACGAGCTGCATGAGGCCGAGAGGCCCGGGGAAGAGGGCCTCTCGGAGCACATGGGCGGGCGGGGGGCTCACTCGTCGTGGGAGGGTCGTCGGCGCGTGGCCTTTCGGGTGGAGCGCCGGGCCTTGCTGCGGAGGATGGATTGCTGGAGGCCGCGAGGGCGTGGGCGGTTGCGACGGCGTTCGAGCTCGGCGGCGGCGCGGCGTGCGAGGGCTTCCTTGCGGCGTTGGTCCTCGATGCGGGCGACGAGGAGGCGGCGTGCGAGGACGCGGTTCTCGCCTTGGTGGCGGGAAATGCTGCACTCGACGCGGACGCCGGTGGGCTTGTGGACGAGGACGACGCAGGAGGAGACCTTGTTGACGTTCTGGCCGCCCGGGCCGGAGGAGCGCTTGAAGGATTCCTCGATGTCGGCCTCGTGGATGCCGAGGCGGGCCAGGTGACGCGTGGCGTCCTCGAACGAGTCACCCTTCATGGGACGGGGCTACCTCCCGGGCTGGCCGAGGGTGAGGAGGAACATGATGTTGTTGGCCGTCTTCTTGAGCTTGCCGAGGAGGAGTTCCATGGACTCGACGGGCGGGACGGCGGTGAGGGCGCGGCGGAGGACGGCGATGCGCGCGAACTCGTCCGGGTGATACAGCAGCTCCTCGCGGCGGGTGCCGGAGCGCTCGATGTTGATGGAGGGGAAGATGCGGCGGTCCACGAGGGCGCGGTCGAGGTGGATCTCCATGTTCCCGGTGCCCTTGAACTCCTCGAAGATGACCTCGTCCATGCGTGAGCCGGTATCGACGAGGGCGGTGGCCATGATGGTTAGGGAGCCGCCCTCCTCGATGTTGCGGGCCGCGCCGAAGAAGCGCTTGGGCTTGTGGAGGGCGTTGGCATCCACGCCGCCAGACAGGATCTTGCCGGAGTGGGGCTGGACGGTGTTGTAGGCGCGGGCGAGGCGGGTGATGGAGTCGAGGAGGATGATGACGTCCTTCTTGTGCTCGACCATGCGGCGGGCCTTCTCGATGACCATCTCGGCGACCTGGACGTGGCGCTCGGGGGGCTCGTCGAAGGTGGAGGAGACGACCTCGGCCCCCCGGCAGGAGCGTTCCATGTCGGTGACCTCCTCGGGGCGCTCGTCGATGAGGAGGATGATGAGGTGGCAGTCGGCGTGGTTGCGGAGGATGGCGTTGGCCAGCTTCTGCATGAGGACGGTCTTGCCGGTGCGCGGCGGCGCGACAATGAGGCCGCGGGTGCCCTTGCCGATGGGGCAGACGAGGTCCACGACGCGGGTGCTGAGCTCGTCAGGCCCGGTTTCGAGGAGGAAGCGCTTCTGGGGGAAGAGCGGGGTAAGGTTCTCGAAGTGGGCCTTTTCCTTGGCGATGTCGGGGTCGAGGGAGGCGACCTTCTCAACGCGGAGGAGGGCGTAGAACTTTTCCTTGTCCTTGGGCGGGCGGACCTGGCCCTCGACGTCGTCGCCGGTTTGGAGGTCAAAGCGGCGGATTTGGGAGGGGGAGACGTAAATGTCCTCCGGGCAGGGGAGGTAATTGAAGGCGGGGGAGCGAAGGAAGCCAAAGCCCTCGGGCATGACCTCGAGGATGCCGCGGGTGTAGATGGTGCCGCCGGCCTTGAGGTTGCGTTGGACAACCTGGAAGATGATTTCCTGGCGCTTGAGGGTGCCGTAGTTCTCGATGCCGAACTCCCGGGCCACGTCGCTGAGCCCGAGGATGGGCATGGGCTGGAGCTCGTGGAGGTGGATGGTGCGTCCCTTGATGTCGAGGACGGGCTCGGGCGCCGGAGGGGCAGGGGTGTCCTCGTTGGGGTTTTCCATCGGCTCGCGCGGGCGCGGGACGGACTTGAGGACGAGGGGTTCCTCCTCGTCGGGAGAGGGAGCGGGCGCGTCGGCGAGGACGAGCTCGGGTGCCGGGGCGGCGACGACGGCGGCAGGGGCTGGAATGGGGTCGGGGGCGGATGCCGCGGGAGGGGACGGTTTGGCGGCAACCGGACGGCCCCTGGGCGGGGCAACGGTTTTGGGGGCGGGCTCCGGTGTGGCGGCCACGGCCGCAGGCGGAAGCTCTGGCTCAGCGGCGGGTGTGGCCTTGCTGCGTGTCGTGCGCGGCTTGCGCGGCGCCGATGGATCTTTCGGGGGACGTGGCATGAAACGGAGGGAAATGTGTGTCGTCGCCGGTGGACGTGCATCCCGGACGCGGCCCGCACGAGGAATCTTCGATGGAAAAGCCCGAGGAATTCCGCAGCGGGAGTGACCGGGAAGCCAGAAGCGTGCCGGATAGGCCGACTTGTTGGCGACGGCGGACAAGATGAGGAGGGCGTGCGTGCGTGCAAACGGTTTTTTGGGTCGTGCACGCAGCCGGGAGGAGGGTGGGAGGGCAACCTGTGGCTTCCACGAGGGTGGGATGTGCGCAAGACTGAGGGGGTTGAACGCGCTGCGAAGCAAGATTGAGGCGGATGCCCGTCATCGCCTGGTGCTGCCGCCGTTGAGCCGTCCGCAGGACGAGCTGCCTCGGTATCGCCAGTACATGAAGGCCGAGTCGCTTCGCCTCCGCATGCATCACCGGGCGGGGTCGGGCGGGCTGGAGGTATGCCGTGCGCGGTCGTGGGTGGTGGACTTGTTGCTGACGCACCTGTGGGAGGCGGCGCAGCGGTTGGTTCCGGTGGTGAAGGGAAGCCCCCGGATGGCCTTGGTGGCGTTCGGGGGGTATGGGCGTGGGGAGCTGTGCCCGATGTCGGACGTGGACGTGATGTTCCTGCATGACGGCACGGCGGGGCGGGGCGGGAAGGCGGGGAAGCAGTTGGCGGAATGGGTGGAGCTGGTGCTGTATCCGATGTGGGACCTTGGGTTCAAGATCGGGCATGCGTCGCGGACGCCGGAGGAATGCGTGGAGGTGGCGAATGGCGACATGCAATCCAAGACGTCGTTGCTGGAGGCGCGATGGGTGGCGGGCGACGAGAGGTTGTTCCGGCAGTTTGAGGTGGCGTTCCACGCCGAGTGCGTGAAGGGGCATGCGGGGGAGTACATTGGGCAGCGGCTGGAGGACCAGAGGTTGCGGAGGCTGAAGAACGGGGGCTCGCCGGCGTTGCAGGAGCCGAACATTAAGAATGGGGTGGGGGGCCTGCGGGACTTCCAGAACCTGCTTTGGATGGCGTACTTCCAGGAGGGCACGCGCACGCTGAAGGACCTGCAGGACCGGGACTTCATGGTGGCATCCGAGCGGCGGCAACTGGAGGCCGCGTACGACTTCCTGCTGCGGACGCGCACCGAGCTGCACGAGGTGGCGGGGCGGCCCCTCGACGTGCTGGCGGCGAACGTGAAGCCCGCCGTGGCGTCGGGGCTCGGGTATGAGGAGCGGTCGCCGCGGCTTCGGGTGGAGCGGTTCATGCGGGATTACTACACCCATGCGCGGAACATCTACCTGATCACGCGGACGCTGGAGCAGCGGCTGGCGTTGGTGCCGCGCAAGGGGGTGCGGCGGCGCGGCGGGCGGCCCACGGGGCCGGTGTTCGACGGGTTCCGCGTCGTGGACGGCCAGTTGTGGCCCACGAGCCGGTCCGTGCTGCGGGAGGATCCGCGGCGGTTCCTGCGGGCGTTCCTGCATTGCCAGCAGCGGGGCCTTGCGTTGCACCCGGACCTGGCCCAGTTGATGCGCCAGCAGGTGGAGCTGGTGGACCGGCGCTTCCTCTCGGACCGCCACAACCACGTCGTCTTCCTCGAGATCCTCAACCACCGGGGCAACGTGGCCCCGCACGTCCGGGCGATGCACGAGGTGGGGTTCCTAGGCAAGTTCATGCCCGAGTTCGGACGCCTCACGAACCTGGTCCAGCATGAGTTCTACCACCAGTACGCCGTGGACGAGCACACGCTGACGTGCCTGGAGAAGCTGGACGCCGTGTGGAGCGCGTCGTCGGCCCCCGCGAACCACTACACGCCCCTGCTGCGGTCCCTGGAGCGGCCCTTCATCCTGTACCTTGCGCTGTTGCTGCATGACGCCGGCAAGGCCCTCGACGGCGCGCGCCATGAAATCATCGGTGGAAGGCTCGCCGAGGCCGTCTCGCGTCGGCTCAAGCTGGACCCCGCCGCCGCCGATGCCATCCGCCGGACCATCGAGTTGCACCTGTTGATGGTGCAGGTCTCGCAGAGGCGGGACCTGGACGACCCGGCGGTCATCGGGGGCTTTGCGCGTGAAGTGGGCAGCGCGGAGAACTTGGCGATGCTGACGCTGCACACGTTTGCGGATTCCACGGGGACGTCGGACACGCTGTGGACGGGGTTCAAGGATGCGTTGCTCTGGACGCTGCATCACCGGGCGATGGCCGCGCTTCGGGGCGGGCAGGAGTTTGAGGAGGCCCGTCGGGCGGCGTTGGGCAGGCTCCGCGACGACGTGCGGGCGTCGCTCCCCAAGACCTTCGCGCCGGACGAGATCGACGCGCACTTCGATGGGTTGCCGCAGAGGTACTTCCACATCCACACGGTGCGGGACATCGCGCGGGACCTGACGTTGGCGCACCAGTTCATGCACTTGCAGCTCACGGAGGACGAGCGGTCGCTGGAGCCGGTGGTGGCCTGGGTGGATGACCCGGACCGGGGCTTTGCGGAGGTCCATGTGTGCACGTGGGACCGTGCGGGCTTGTTCTCGAAGGTGGCTGGGTCCCTGACGGCCGCCGGGCTCAACATCTTCGGGGCGCAGGTGTTCACGAGGCAGGACGGGATCGTCCTCGACACGTTCTACGTGGCAGAGACGCGGACGGGCGACCTGCCGGGCCCGGAGCCTCGGCAACGGTTTGAACGGACGTTGCTGCAGGTGCTGACGGGGAAGGCGGACCTTGGGCGGCTGGTCGCGCAGGCCGCTCGCGGCGCGACGTCCCACCACCTGGAGGGGGATCGCATCGCGCCGCGCGTGCGGGTGTCGAACGACGTGGCCGAGCGGGCGACGGTGGTGGACCTGGAGGTGGAGGACCGGCCGGGTTTGCTGCACGTGGTGTCGCAGAAGATCTACGAGCTGGGGCTTTCGATCCTGTTTGCTCGCATCCTGACCGAGAAGGGGGCGGCGCTGGACACGTTCTATGTCACGGACGTCCATGGCGCGAAGGTGACGGACGCGGGCCGGCTGGCGTTCATCGAGGCGACCCTGAAGGGCGTGCTTGCCGCGTAGGCCTTCATGCGAGGGACGGCCGTGATGAGCACTGGGCCGGCGGGCGACGCGGTGGCGGACCTCGACCGGCTCTTGGCGGGGCCGGACCCCGTGCTGGCGTTGGCGCCGATGCAGGACATCACGGACCTGCCCTTCTGGCGCATCCTGGCGCGTCATGGCGGCCCGGACGTCTATTGGACCGAGTACACGCGCGTGCACGCGACCAGCTCCCTGGAGCGGTCGGTCGTGGAGGCGGTGGTGCACAACCCGACGGGCCGGCCGGCGATTGCCCAGCTTATTGGGAACGACCCGGCGGCGCTGGCGAAGGCCGCGCGCGAGCTCCAGCGGCTCCCCGTGGCGGCCATCGACCTCAACCTCGGGTGCCCGGCGCCCGTCGTGTACCGAAAGTGCGCCGGCGGCGGGCTTCTCCGCGAGCCTCGACGCATCGACGCCATCCTCGGGGCGTTGCGCGACGCCATTGACCGCGTCCGGTTCACGGTGAAGACGCGGATTGGGTTTGAGGATGCTTCCGGCTGGGACGAGCTGCTGGGGGTTTTTGGGCGCCATTCCATCGACGTGCTGACCGTGCACGGGCGCACGGTGGCGGACATGTACCGGACGGAGGTGCGGTACGACTTCATCCGTGCGGCGGTGGAGCGGATGCGATGCCCGGTGCTGGCGAACGGGAACGTGGGTTCGACGGGGAGGGCGATGGAGGTGCTGGCGGCGACGGGCGCGCGGGGCCTGATGATCGGCCGGGGCTGCATTCGCAACCCGTGGTTGTTTGACCAGGTCCGGGACGTGCGGGCCGGGCGGGCGCCGCGGCTGCCGACGGGGCGGCAAGTGCTGGCGTATGTCGAGTCGTTGTACGAGGAGACGGCCCCGCACGAGGGGTTCCGCGAGCGGCTGCAGGTGGAGAAGATGAAGAAGTACATGAACTTCGTCGGCGAGGGCATGGAGCCAGCCGCGCCCTTCCTGCTCCAGATAATCTCGGCACGCGGACA